>CAZJUF010000218.1:0-5361 GCA_964549055.1 uncultured Hyphomicrobiales bacterium
GTGCGACCGCTTCGAAATTAGTCCTAGACATTTGCATGTCTAGGCGGGGTTCGGAGAGCACCTGGCAACAGAAGCTCTCCACTTATTGGCACTCATGCTCAATGGGCACAAAAAATTGATGATGAAAAAATACAAAAACATGTGGGATTACGCAATCAGCACTTGATAGAAACATCGCTTGGTTTATTGTTCGAAATAAGAATCAACAAGGTACAGCATGACTGAAAAAATGCCCCAGGATTTTATGCGTTATGACCTTATGGCGCAAAAAGCATTGCGCGGCGTCGTACGTTTAGCACTCGAACGCATCGCAGAGACCGGATTACCGGGAGATCACCACTTTTACATTTCCTTTGATACTCAAGCGCCGGGTGTCAAAATGTCGGATCGTCTGCGCCGCGAATATACTGAAGAAATGACGATTGTCCTCCAGCATCAATACTGGGGACTGGAAATTCATGATGATTTCTTCCAGATTGAGCTGAGTTTCAACGATCTGCCCGAAAAAATTGTTATTCCTTACATTTGCATCAAGGGATTTTTTGACCCCAGCGTACAATTTGGGCTTCAGTTCCAAAACGACGCCGAAGACGAGGATTACGAAATCTCCGCAGATACGGCCAATAATCCTGAAAGCAGCACAGTGGCCAACAATGATGAAGCCGAAGCCCTGCCGGTAGCTGCCGCCAGTGGCGGTGCCGACGTTGTTGTTCTTGACGCTTTCCGCAAGAAATAGCCAGGTTTAAGAAAGGCGGTTCGCCTCCGATGGAAGGTCTTACCGCTTTAACCTCCGCCAAAGACGCGGTTGCAACTCTTTGGCAATTGGCTAAAGCGGACCCGGCCCTGCTCAAAACCCTCACCCTTGGCGGCTTTGACCCGGTGTTGCCCTCTTCATTTCTCGTTGGCACTGCCGCGCAAGCCTCGATTGCAGCGGCAACTCTGGCCGCATCGCAACTGTGGCAGTTGCGCAATAATCAAAGCCAGCGAGCCTCGGTGGACATGCACCACGCTGCCGCTGAATTCAGATCAGAGCGTTATCTTCGCGTTGATGGCAAGCCGGCACCTGAACTGTGGGATGCCATTGCCGGAAACTACCGGACCCGGGACAAGCGCTGGGTCAGGCTGCACACAAATTTCCCCGCCCATCGCGATGGTATGCTTAAGCTATTGAACTGCGCCCACACGCGCGCAGATGTGCAAAAAGCGCTTTTGGCGTGGGACGCAGCCGACATTGAAGACGCGGCAAACGCACGTGGCCTTCTCGCCACAATGATGCGCAGTCGTAAAGAATGGCGAAGTCATCCCCAAGGCCAGGCGGTCGGTGCAATGGCTCCATTCTCAATCGAAAAAATCGGCGACGCCCCCGCCCACCCTCTCAATCCTTCGGCGCGTCCACTAGCCGGTATTCGCGTTCTCGATCTCACCCGCGTCATTGCCGGTCCCGTCTGTGGCCGCACGCTGGCAGCCCATGGTGCCCAAGTCATGCGCATTACCGCTCAACATCTCCCCTCCATGGCACCTCTGGCGATTGATAATGGCCGGGGGAAAATATCCACATTCCTCGATTTGCGATCCCCCAAAGGTCAGGAAAACCTGAGCGAACTTGTGCGCCAGTCAGATGTCTTCGTTCAGGGCTATCGGCCGGGCGCGATCGCATCGCGCGGCTTTTCGCCTGAACATCTCACCCAACTTCGCCCGGGAATTATCACCGCTTCCCTTTCTGCCTATGGCACCAACGGCCCCTGGGCCGAACGCCGTGGGTTTGATAGTCTGGTGCAAATGGCCACCGGTATCAATGTTGAGGAAGCGGTCGCTGCTGGAACAGAGGGTCCAAAGACCCTGCCCTGTCAGGCTCTGGACCATGCCGCCGGGTTTATTTTGAGCTTTGCCATCATGATTGCCCTGCACCGGCGCGCGACAATTGGCGGCAGCTGGCATGTTTCAACCTCGCTTGCCCAGGCCGGTCGCTGGATTGAAAATCTCGGACGGCTTGAAGACGGTTTCAACTGCCCTGATCAAGATAGAGACAATATCGCAGAGTTTTTAGAAATATCGCCTTCCGGTTTTGGCGAACTCAGTGCCGTCAAGCCTTCCGGCATTTTAGAAAAATCACCTGCGTTTTGGGAAAAACCGTCGATGCCACTGGGATCAAACCCGCCGCGCTGGGTATAAATCGCCCCAAAATTCGCCCCCGCACATTGATGCCCTGCCCTCACACACACGTGATCAAATGTGCATTGAGGTGTAATGCCGATATGGCAGTATCGGACGAAATAACAACAGGGATTCCCAATGATACTTTTACCACAATTAAAACGCAGTATTTACGCTGCAACACTCGGCCTTGTTCTGTCTTTCAGTGGCGTAGTCGCCGCGCCGGTTTCCATTGAAGCTGTGATGACCCCGCAGGAGCAGATGAAATTCAAGTTTGCCGATGGCTCCAAACAGTTTATTTTGGCCGTGCGCCGCGAGGGCAAGGCAGAAGGCTCCGGTATATTTGCCGGAATGAATGTCACCGAATTCGGCTGGCACGATATCAATCCACCGTTTGGCGGCGATCCGCGCGGCTATCTGCAATTGACCGATGACAGTGGCAATGTCGCCATTATCAAGTGGCAGGTGCGTGCCGTATTTATGAAAGGCGAGAAAAAACCCGCTCTTTTTGACAATGGCTACTGGGAGTTGGTCAAGGGTACCGGAAAATTTGCCGGCAAACGCGGCGTTGGCTCACTGGTGATCAAACCGGCGGGAGGCCCAAAACGCAAGTTTATCCTCATCGGCGAAGTCAATGATGCTCCATAAGTGATTCACCTGTTTCAACCGGTCGCAGCTCTGCGACCGGTCGATATCCTCGCCCACTTTAAATCGTCCGCATAAGGAATGAAATAATCTGGACAATTCAGGCAACATCTATATTATCGTTTTAAATCAAAACGATTGAACAAAAAATAAAAACAATAATTCAAAAAGTACCCTTTCGATGGCCGACCTCATTATTACCGAATTTATGGATGATGCTGCTATTGCATCACTCAAATCAAAGTGGCGTGTAATTTACGATCCACAACTTCATAAAACTCCAGAGACCCTGCAACGTGAACTGGTTAGCGCGCGTGGTTTGATCATCCGCAACCAAACGCAGGTTACCGCCGCCATGCTCGATATGGCGCCCAACTTAATCACAATAGGGCGTCTTGGAGTTGGTTTGGATAATATTGACCTGGATGCCTGCAAGCAGCGCGGCATCTCTGTCATTCCGGCGATTGGTGCCAATGCCAAGGCGGTTTCCGAATACGTCCTCTCGGTTGCTCTGATCTTGCTGCGCAAAGCTTATAGTTCAACCAATGATGTCCTCTCAGGGCTGTGGCCACGCTCGCAACTGATTGGCGGCGAAATCAACGGTAAAACATTGGGATTGATCGGGTTTGGTTCTATTGCCCGTCAGGTTTCCCGTGATGCAACTGTCCTGGGCATGAAGACAATTGCTTTTGATCCGTTTGTTGACGACAGTGATGAAGCCTGGGAATACACCGAAAAAGACAGCTTTAACAACATCCTGCGGCGCTCTGACATATTGTCTTTGCACGTTCCCCTATCCGAAGGCACGCGTCATCTCATTGCCGAAGAAGCCCTGACCCTCATGAAACCTTCAGCCATCTTGATCAACACCTCTCGTGGTGGAATTGTTGATGAGACAGCCCTTGTGGCGGCGCTGAAATCAGACCGGTTATTTGGCGCAGCTCTCGATGTTTTTGAAACTGAACCATTGACCGCCCAGTCTGGCAAGAAGTTCGAAGGCCTTAGCAACCTCATCCTGACCCCGCACATTGCAGGCGTAACCGATGAAGCAAATGTACGAATTTCAAGATTGATTGCTGATAAAGTCCTTCAGGCGCTAGCCTGAATTCCTGACTGTGTGCTAACATGTGAAAACCACCCGAAGTTTTCATACAAGAGGCACCATGACCGACACCCGTACAGAGACCGACAGCTTTGGCCCGCTTGAAGTGCCAGCTGATAAATACTGGGGCGCGCAAACTCAACGATCCCTGGGTAATTTCAAAATCGGTATAGAAAAAATGCCCGGCTCGTTAATTCGCGCCCTGGGGATTGTCAAAAAATCAGCCGCCCTCACCAACAACCAGCTTGGTAACCTCGAAGACGACATCACACAAGCAATCGCTGAAGCTGCCCAGGAAGTAATTGACGCAAAACTGGATGATAATTTCCCGCTTGTGGTGTGGCAGACCGGCTCAGGCACCCAGTCCAACATGAACGCCAATGAAGTCATCGCCAATCGTGCCATTGAAATTCTTGGCGGCACCATGGGCACCAAAGACCCGGTACACCCCAATGACCATTGCAACCGCTCGCAATCCTCCAACGACACCTTTCCAACCGCCATGCACATTGCCGCCGTTGAGCAGGTTCACAACACATTGCTGCCCGCCCTTGATCATCTGGCAGCAGCGTTAGAGAAAAAATCGCAAAGCTGGCAGGATATTATCAAAATCGGCCGCACTCATCTGCAAGATGCGACCCCATTGACACTTGGCCAGGAATTTTCAGGCTACGCCGCCCAAATCAGATTAAGCATTGAGCGCAATTCGGAAGGCCTGAAGCGACTTTACCCGTTGGCTCAAGGCGGCACCGCAGTGGGCACAGGTCTCAACGCCAATCCGGCATTTGCCGAAACATTTGCAGCCCATGCGGCTGAAATAACCGGCCTGCCTTTTGTTACCGCAAAAAACAAGTTTGAAGCACTCGCAGCCCACGATGCCGTCGTTGAAATGTCAGGCGCCCTTAACACCACAGCGGTAAGCCTGTTCAAGATTGCCAATGATATCCGCCTTCTCGGCTCAGGCCCGCGCTCAGGCCTTGGCGAAATTTCCTTACCCGAAAACGAACCCGGCTCGTCTATTATGCCCGGCAAGGTAAACCCCACCCAGTGCGAAGCCCTGACCATGGTATGCACGCAAGTTATGGGCAATCACACGACGATTACCATTGCCGGTAGTCAGGGTCATTTTGAACTCAACGTGTTCAAGCCGGTGATGATTTACAATTTGCTGCAATCAATCCGGCTCATCGCTGAAAGTGCTGTCAGTTTTACCGATAATTGTGTTGTCGGCATTGAACCCAATGAAGACAATATATCAGCCCTGATGCAACGCTCTTTGATGCTTGTAACAGCTCTCGCACCAAAAATCGGCTACGACAACGCGACAAAAGTTGCCAAAACCGCTCACAAAAACGGCACCACCCTGCGCGAAGAAGCGGTTAGACTGGGTTTTGTTACAAAGGAAGAATTTGATCAGACCGTGCGCCCGGAAAAAATGATTTCGCCGCAAGCCTGATGAG
>CAZJUF010000219.1:0-5360 GCA_964549055.1 uncultured Hyphomicrobiales bacterium
CAGACTGTCGCGCAAATTCACCATCTCATCTTCAAGCAATTGATTGAAAAGGTCAGAAGTTACCTTGCGGCCATCGGCGAGTTCGGCATTGAAGCGTAACCATTGCCATATTTGCGCGCGGCTGATTTCGGCAGTGGCAGCATCTTCCATGAGGTTATACAAAGGCACGGCCCCGCGGCCCTGCAACCAGGCTTCAATATACTGGATGCCGACGCGGATATTTTCACGCAATCCGGCTTCTGTCTTTTCACCACGGTGAATTTCCAGCAGGTCAACTTGGGAAACTTCCACATCATCACGCATATTCCCAAGCTGATTTCCATCTGGCATCAAGCGATCAAACACTTCGCGGGCGACCGGAACCAGACCGGGATGAGCCACCCAGGTGCCATCATTACCATCGCGGGCTTCACGTTCTTTATCGGCCTTCACTTTGGCAAAGGCTTGCGAATTGGCATGCTCATCACCTTTGATGGGAATTTGTGCGGCCATACCACCCATGGCATAGGCACCGCGTCGGTGGCAGGTTTTTATCAACAATCTTGCATAAGCCCCCAAAAAGGCCTGGCCCATAACCAGCTGGGCACGATCAGGCAGGATATAATCGGGATTATTGCTGAGGGTTTTGATGAAGCTGAAAATATAATCCCAGCGACCAATATTGAGCCCGGCCATATGGTCTTTCAATTCAAACAGGATTTCTTCCATCTCGAAGGCCGCTGGCAGGGTCTCAATCAACACTGTGGCCTTGATGGTGCCAACGGCAATGTCGAGATGATTTTGGGCATGGATAAAAACATCATTCCAAAGCCGGGCTTCTTCGTGAGCTTCAATTTTTGGCAGGTAAAAATATGGGCCACGACCCTGATCTATGGATTTTTGAGCATTGTGGAAAAAGTACAGGCCGAAATCAAACAGGGAGCCTGATACGGGCGCACCATCGACACTCATGTGAGCTTCAACCAGATGCCAGCCGCGCGGGCGAATAATCAACACCGCCGGGTCGTCATTGACGTCATAGTGCTTGTTATTGCCCGGATCGATAAAGCCTATGTCACCGTTCCACAGATCCGCCAGGTTGAGCTGACCATCCATCATATTTGACCACAGGGGCGATGAGGCATCTTCAAAATCGGCCATGAATACGTCAGCACCGCAATTGAGTGCATTGACAATCATCTTGCGGTCTACCGGACCGGTGATTTCAACAGCGCGGGTTTGCAGCGGTTGGGGAATGGGGCCAACGCGCCAGTCGCCAGCCCGGATATCTTTCGTGTTCTCCAGAAAATCAGGCAGCGCGCCGGCATCATACTGTTTTTGTTTTTGTTCGCGCTGTTGCAGCAATGCCAGACGTGTTGCATCAAATTTACGATGGAGTTCAGCTACAAAACTCAATGCTTCCGGGCTGAGTATGCGGGCATAGTCCGGGCTCATATCTCCACTGATTTCAACACCGTGCGGCAGATTATTATTTTCAACCATTTTTTCCCCCTGTTTATTATTTGTCGGTTGTTATCACCTCGTTTAACGCCATTGGTTTTGGCCCGCCACCGGCCCAGTCGAGAAGTTCAATGGTATGGATAATCGGGATTTTGGTGCCGGTGGCAATCTGGGTCATGCAGCCGATGTTTCCGGTAGCGATAATATCGGGCTGAACAGCTTCAATATTTGCAACTTTTCGGTCACGCAGGCGCGTTGAGATTTCTGATTGTAAAATATTATAGGTGCCAGCCGAGCCACAGCAAATATGACCTTCGGGCACGTCCACCACATCAAAACCGGCGGCGCGCAACAGGTCTTTGGGCTGGTTGATAATCTTTTGTCCGTGCTGCATGGAACAGGCGGAATGATAAGCGACTTTAATTCCTAAATTTTTGTCTGTCGCCTCAACTGGTGTCGCGGCAAGATATTCGGTTACGTCTTTGGCCAGATCGGAAACCGTCTTTGCTTTTTGCGCGTAATCGCCTTCGTCAGCAAGCAGATGGCCGTAATCCTTGATTGTTGTTCCGCAGCCTGAAGCGGTGATGATGATGGCATCAAGCCCCTCGCCTTCCACTTCAGCCATCCAGGCATCCACATTGGCTTTTGCCTGGGTAATGGCTTTTGTCTCGTTGCCCATATGGTGCACCAGAGCGCCACAACAGCCTTCGCCTTTGGGCATAATCACGTCAATTCCTCGACGGTTCAAAAGACGTATGGTGGCGTCATTGATGCCGGGGTCGAGCACAGATTGCGCGCAACCTTTTAGCAGCGCCACGCGGCCACGGCTGCCAGTGAAAGTGTTGTGAGGGAAAACTTCCTCGGCAGAGCCACGCGGTGGTAATTTTGCCGGTGCCAGCGCCAACATGGCGGCCATTGGTTTGCATCCGGGGAGTTTTGCCAGCACAGGGGCCAGACCTTTAAAAAGCCGCGCGCCCGTCAATGCCAGTCTGAAGCGTGCGGGATATGGCAACACCATTTGCAGCATTTTGCGCACGAGATTGTCCATGAAGGGACGCTTGTAGGTTTCGGCCACATGCACGCGGGCGGTATCAATCAACCGCATATAATTGACGCTGGCAGGACAGGTGGTCATGCACGACAGGCACGACAGGCAGCGGTCCACATGTTTGGTTATGTGTTCGGTTGCCGGTTTGTCATTTTCCAGCATGTCCTTGATCAGATAGATGCGCCCGCGCGGGCTGTCGAGTTCATCACCCAACAACAAGTAGGTTGGGCAGGTGGCGGTGCAAAAACCGCAGTGTACGCATTTGCGCAAAACTTCGTTGGCTTCGTTCAAACTGCGTTTTTCAAGTTGTTCGGGCGTGAAACTGGTTTGCATCTCTCAGTCTTTCAAAGGTTTCGATACATGCGTCCGGGATTAAGGATGCCTGAGGGATCAAAATTATCTTTTAGGTTTTTCGTCAACGCCATAAGGCCGGGCTCAAGGGTGTGAAAAATGTCAGCGGTTGAACGCACATCTTCCGGTGCCCGGAACAATGTTGCATGCCCGCCGCAAGCCTCAAGGCATTTGCGGATGGCCGCTTGCGAGGCATTGTTAAATGCTGGCACTGCCGCCCAGATCAATCCACCGGCCCAGTCGAAATAATATTCCACACCCGGGATCTCGGCAGCAATTGCTGATGCGACAATCGCTCCCTGGGCTGGAGGCACGGATATTTTCCACACAGCCTTGTCCTGATTTTCCGCAAAATAGTGCACGTCTCGGACATCGCGCCAGATTTCGTCAACACCGGTCACTTTATTCGTGCTGCCAAGTGAACCCAAAAGCGTTTGCAACTGGGTAGCCCGATACTCAACCGAAGGGCCAATTCCTTCAAGGCGCAGCAGGGTTGCGGACGTTCCTGATTTTGCCAAGTCGCTGAAAGATGATCGGGAGACAAGGTTCGCTGGAATGTGCGCAGCACCTGATACTTCACACGAGCTTTTCATCGCCATCGACATGGCAGTCATCGCGTCAGCATCGCTCAATCCAGCTATAATCAAGGTTGTTGTCTGCTCGGCTGCGGGCAGGACTTTTAAGGTTACTTCGGTCAGGACGGCCAGAGTTCCCCAGGAGCCAGCCAGACCTTTGCACAGATCATAGCCGGTGACGTTTTTGACCACGCGACCACCGGATTTAAATTCTTCGGCACGGCCGCTGATGGCTTTAAGTCCTAAAAAATGATCGCGCGCCGCTCCGGCTTTCAAGCGCCTTGGGCCGGAGATATTTGCCGCCATTATGCCGCCGATAGTGCTGTTTGCTTCAGTGTTGCCCAAAAGCCTGGCAAAATCAGCGGGCTCAAAAGCCAGCTCCTGATTTTTCCCGGCCAAAACCGCCTCGATTTCAGCCAGGGGGGTTCCCACAGCAGCCGTGAGAACAAGTTCCTCGGGCTCATAGAGGCTTATGCCCGTCAGGCCGGACAGGCTCAAGGTTGCCGCGACTTCGAGTGGATAACCGATGCCACGTTTGGTGCCGGCCCCCTGAATTTCCAGAGGTTTCTGGTTTGCCAGCCCCCAGGAGATAACGTCAAGAACCTGGGCAGCGGTCTCTGGTTTAAATCTATCTTGCATAAGTTGCCCTAAAACCTTGGAATATCAGGAAACGGCACTTTGCCAGCGTGTACATGCATACGGCCAAGTTCAACACAGCGGCGAAGTGTCGGGAAGACCTTGCCGGGGTTAAGCAGGCCTTTGGCATCAAAGGCACATTTTATGCGTTGTTGATGATCAAGGTCAGCGTCATTGAACATGGTCTCCATCAAGTCGCGCTTTTCTACACCAACACCGTGTTCCCCGGTTAACACGCCACCAACCTCGACGCATAATCTGAGGATGTCAGAACCGAAATCTTCGGCCTTTTCAAGTTCGCCCGACTTGTTGGCATCATAGAGGATGAGCGGGTGCAGATTGCCGTCACCGGCGTGAAAAACATTGGCAACGCGCAGGCCGTAATGCTCGGACATTTCGCGCATACCGGTCAGCACCCTGGGCAGTTGATGGCGCGGGATGGTGCCGTCCATGCAATAATAATCCGGTGATATTCGACCAACGGCGGGAAAAGCTGCCTTGCGCCCGGCCCAGAAAGACAGGCGTTCTTCTTCGCTTGTCGAGACCTTGACGCTCACCGCCTTGTGGGCCCTGGCGATTTTTTCCACCCGCTCGAGCAAGTGATCGACTTCGGCTTCGGGGCCATCAAGTTCGACAATCAACAGGGCTTCCACATCCAGCGGGTAGCCCGCATGGGCAAATTCTTCGGCGGCATGAATGGCCAGTCTGTCCATCATCTCCATGCCCCCGGCAATAATGCCCGCACCAATGACGTCAGCGACGCAGGCACCGGCATCTTCACTTGAGGAAAATCCGACCAGAACCGCACGCGCCGTTTCCGGGCTTTTTAGTATGCGAACGGTAACTTCGGTGATGACACCAAGCAGACCTTCTGATCCGGTCATAAGGCCTAGCAGATCATAGCCCGCGGAATCGAGATGTTTGCCGCCGATTTTAATCACCTCACCGGTTATCAAAACAACTTCGAGGCCTAAAACATTGTTGGTGGTCAGGCCATATTTGAGCGAATGAACACCGCCGGAATTTTCAGCAATATTGCCACCGATTGTACACGCAATCTGGCTAGAAGGATCGGGTGCATAATAAAAGCCTTCGTGGGCAACGGCATGGGTGATTGCCAGATTGGTAACGCCGGGCTGGACCACGGCACACCTGTTGTCAAAATCAATATCGACAACGCGGTTGAATTTTCCCAATCCGAGCAAGACGCCGTCTTCCAGCGGCAAAGCCCCGCCTGACAACGACGTACCTGCCCCGCGCGGTACAACCTTGATGCCTTCCTGGTGGCAATATTTGAGAACTGCTGACAC
>CAZJUF010000220.1:0-5349 GCA_964549055.1 uncultured Hyphomicrobiales bacterium
ATGAGCGTCAGCAGTTTGGTAAGCCAATCGGTACGTTTCAGCTGATGCAGGGAAAACTTGCTGATATGTACACAACCATGAATGCCTGCAAGGCATACGTCTATGCAGTGGCAAACGCGTGTGATCGCGGTGAGACAGCGCGCAAAGATGCCGCGGGTGTCATTTTGTATGCAGCAGAAAAAGCCACCTGGATGGCGCTTGAAGCGATACAGTGTCTGGGTGGCAATGGGTACATTAATGATTATGCCACCGGGCGATTGTTGCGTGATGCCAAGCTTTATGAAATTGGTGCGGGAACTTCAGAAATCCGCCGCATGCTGATTGGCCGTGAATTGTTTGAAGAAACCAGGTAGGACGCAAAAACCTAGTCTGGCACATGAACCATATTGAAGAAAAATTATGACGATTATAGACGATATTCTTAACCGATCAGCCAATCTGGAAATTCCTTACGGAGAGCTCAGGAATATACCCGACCACAGGCCGGAGATGTTGTTGATTGGCTGTGTGGATGCGCGTAAAGATCCGATTGGAGATCTGGGTGTTGCCAAGGGCAGGGCATTGATTTTGCGCAACATAGCTGCGCTTATTCGCGGAACCTCCGTGGCACCGGAGCAGCGCGAAACAGAATCAGCGGCTTTGGAATTTGCCATCAAGGTGATGAAAGTAAAGCATGTGGCCGTTATGGGGCATACGGATTGTGGTGGCATTCGTGCGGCCCTTCAGGATATCGACTTTCCCAGCATCCAGCACTATCTCCGCCCGCTGGATGATATTAAAGCTGAGGTGAAGGAACAGGGTGGATCACTGGAAGATCAGGCCATGGTTTTGGAAAAAGAGGCTGTTATCATGAGTGTGAAAAACCTGCAGAGTTACGATTATATTGCCGCGGCGCAAGCTGCGGGCGAGCTTTCTTTGCACGGCTGGATAATAGATATTGTTTCGGGCAAGCTGGAAGAGATCGTTTAATGGAAAAAGATGCAATCGTCATTGCAGCAGCAGCCCGTACACCCATGGGAGGTTTTCAGGGTGATTTTTCATCTGTAAGCGCGGTTGAACTTGGCAGTTCCGCAATAAGCTGCGCGGTGAAACGTGCGGGCCTTGGGGCTGAAGATGTTAGCGAAGTGCTGATGGGCTGTGTTTTGCCCGCAGGTCTTGGACAGGCACCGGCACGTCAGGCGGCACTGGGGGCGGGCTTAAGTCAGGCTGTGCCGTGCAGCACCATCAATAAAATGTGCGGCTCGGGTATGAAGGCGGTTATGATGGCCTATGAGGGGCTCTATGCCCGGCCTGAGGATGTCATTGTGGCTGGTGGTATGGAGAGCATGACAAATGCGCCATATTTGTTGCCAAAAGCCCGTAGCGGTTTGCGTCTTGGCCATGGCGAGGTCAAGGATCATATGTTTCTTGATGGTCTGGAAGATGCCTATGACAGCGGTACACTCATGGGGGTTTTTGCTGAAGCCACGGCCCGGCATTACCAATTTACCCGGCAAGCCCAGGATGATTTCGCCATTACGTCTTTGCAACGCGCCAAACAGGCCATCGATGATGGTTCATTTGAGGGCGAAGTAACGCCGGTCAGTTTCAAAACGCGAAAAGGTGCGGTCACTATTTCTCATGACGAGCAGCCCGGAAAAGCGAATATCGAGAAAATCCCCAATCTGCGCCCGGCCTTTGCCAAAGACGGCACGGTAACAGCGGCTAATTCCAGTTCGATTTCCGATGGTGCCGCCGCCCTTGTTTTGATGCGCCAAAGTGTGGCTGAAAAGCGTGGGGCAACCCCGCTGGCCAAAATTGTTGGATGCACTTCACACGCGCAAGAACCTGCCTGGTTCACAACCGCACCGGTGGGGGCCATGACAAAATTGTTTGAGATGACGGGCTGGAGCAAGGATGATGTGGATTTATTTGAGATCAATGAAGCCTTTGCCGTGGTGACGATGGCGGCCATGCGCGAGCTTGATATTCCCCATGACAAGGTAAATGTTCACGGCGGTGCGTGCGCGCTCGGCCACCCGATAGGCGCATCGGGTGCGCGTATCATAGTGACGCTGCTGGCGGCATTAAAGCAATATAATCAAACCCGCGGCGTTGCCTCCCTTTGCATTGGCGGTGGCGAAGCAACGGCTGTTGCGGTTGAATTAATTAACTGAAAGACTTGAACATGACACAGAATATAACAATAGGTATCAAAACCTTATGCGAAGAAGCTGAGAAAGAAATTGAAACCGTAAGCGTTGATGACGTTAAAGCAATTCACGGCGATGATGATGTTGTTTTAATTGATATTCGCGATATTCGTGAATTGAAACGCGACGGCAAAATTCCCGGTGCCTTTCATTGTCCGCGTGGCATGGTGGAGTTCTGGATTGATCCTGCCAGCCCGTACCACAAGGATGTTTTCGCTCAGGATAAAAAATTCGTATTTTTCTGCGCCGGTGGCATGCGCTCTGCACTTGCCGCGCAATCCGCCCATCGCATGGGGCTGAAGCCCGTGTGCCACATGGCTGGTGGCTTCAAGGCGTGGAAAGAATGTGGCGGTACTGTTGAAGAACTGTAATTGGAGCTTAAGCACATGTCTGATTTGAAGCTGATCATTGGTAACAAGAATTATTCCTCGTGGTCGTTGCGGCCGTGGATTGCCATGAAGCAGTCTGGAATTGAGTTTGACGAAGAACTCATCCCCTTTCACGACATGGCGGCGTTTCATAAAGAGATTGCCGAATATTCAGGGGCAAAGTGCGTGCCGGTCCTCCTTCATAAGGAGGCTGTTATCTGGGACAGTTTGAGTATTTTGGAATATCTGGCCGATATTTTCCCCAATCAAAACCTGTGGCCGCAAAGCCTTGAGGCTCGCGGTCATGCGCGCTCTATCTGTGCTGAAATGCACAGCGGCTTTTCGGCTTTGCGCGATGCCCTGCCAATGAATTTGCGGCGTCCACTGGAAAAATATCCGTTAAGCCAGGATGTTCAGGCTGATGTCGCTCGTATAACCTATATCTGGCGCGAGGCACGCGAGAAATTCGGAAATGGTGGCGTCTTCCTGTATGGCGCCTTTTCAAATGCCGATGCCATGTACGCGCCGATTGTGTCGCGTTTTCACACCTATGGTGTTGGCGTTGATGATGACATACGGTCCTATATGGATGCGGTTTTGGCCACATCTGCTTTTCAGGAATGGCAAGCGGAAGGTTTAAAAGAAACCTGGATTGTCAAAGAAGATGAGGTCTGAAAACCCGTGGCCATTCTAACTTCAAAAATTTCCCCTTCATCCGATGAGTTCAAAGCCAATGAAGCGGCCATGACCGCACTGGTGAGTGATCTCAATGACAGCCGTGCCAATGCTGCTCTTGGCGGGCCGGAAAAATCGCGCCAGCGCCATCTGGATCGCGGTAAACTGCTGCCGCGTGAACGTGTCATGCGTTTGATTGATGCAGGGTCTGCGTTTTTGGAGCTGTCGCCACTGGCAGCCCACGAGATGTATGATGCTGCTATCCACGGTGCCGGGCTGATAACCGGTATTGGCCGCATTGAGGGCCGCGAATGCATCATCATTTGTAATGACGCCACCATCAAGGGTGGCACGTACTATCCTCTCACCGTGAAAAAACACCTGCGCGCTCAGGAAATCGCCCGTGAGAACCATTTGCCGTGTGTCTATCTGGTTGATTCCGGTGGGGCAAACCTGCCCAACCATACGGAAGTTTTCCCGGACAAGGAGCATTTTGGCCGCATCTTCTATAATCAGGCAACCCTGTCGTCTATGGGCATTGCCCAGATTGCCGTGGTGATGGGCTCGTGCACGGCAGGTGGCGCCTATGTACCCGCCATGTCGGACGAAACCATCATTGTCAAAGAACAAGGCACCATATTTCTGGCTGGTCCGCCACTGGTCAAGGCGGCGACGGGAGAAGAAGTCAGTGCCGAGGCTTTGGGCGGTGGTGATGTCCATGCGCGCGCCAGCGGAGTGGTTGATCATCTGGCTGAAAATGATGACCATGCCCTGGCGATTGCGCGCTCAATCATCAAACGCCTCAACAGCAAAAAGACGGTTGATATACCCTTGCGCCAGCCAGTTGAGCCAAAGTTTGACGTAACCGAACTCAATGGCATTGTGCCGCAATCCTTTGCCACCCAGTACGACGTGCGCGAAGTGATCGCGCGTCTGGTAGATGGCTCAGACTTTGATGAATTCAAAAAGCTCTATGGCACCACAATCGTCACCGGTTTTGCCCATATTATGGGTTATCCTGTCGGTATTATTGCCAATAATGGTATTCTGTATTCTGAATCAGCCCTGAAGGCTGCGCACTTTATTGAACTGTGCTGCCAGCGCCGCATCCCTTTGCTGTTTTTGCAGAATATCTCGGGCTTTATGGTTGGTGAAAAATATGAAACCGGCGGCATTGCCAAAGATGGTGCCAAGCTGGTGACAGCCGTTGCGTGTGCTCAGGTGCCTAAATTCACCGTCATCATTGGCGGGTCTTTTGGTGCCGGCAATTACGGCATGTGTGGCCGGGCGTTTTCACCACGCACGCTGTTTACCTGGCCCAATGCGCGTATCTCGGTTATGGGAGGCGAGCAGGCGGCATCAGTTCTGGCAACCGTCAAACGTGATAATATCGAGCGTGCTGGCGAGACATGGTCAGAGCAGGAAGAGGCTGCGTTTAAAGACCCGATCCGCACCCAGTATGACCGTGAGGGTCATCCATACTTTGCCACCGCAAGGCTTTGGGACGATGGCATAATAACACCGGCGGAAACGCGGATGGTTTTGGGCCTGTCGCTGTCAGCGGCCCTGAATGCGCCAATCCCGCAAACCAAATTCGGCGTGTTCAGGATGTAATATGTTCAAATCAATTCTTGTTGCCAACCGTGGCGAAATCGCCTGCCGTATCATGCGTACCGCCAAAAATATGGGCCTGCGCACCATTGCAGTTTATTCAACGGCGGATGAACGCGCGCTTCATGTGCAAATGGCAGATGAAGCTTATTTAATAGGCGAAGCAGAAGCTGCATCGAGTTATCTCGATGGTGACAGGATATTGCAGGTAGCCCACGATGCGGGCGCTGAGTGCATTCACCCCGGTTACGGGTTCCTGTCGGAAAATGCTCAGTTTGCTGACGCCTGTAAACAGGCGGGAATTGCCTTCGTCGGCCCGGATGCCGCTGCCATAAAAGCCATGGGGCTCAAGGACAGGGCCAAGGCATTGATGGAGCAGGTGGGGGTGCCGGTGGTGCCGGGCATTCACGGCAGCGATCAATCAGTGGGGGAACTGGCGGGCGAAGCCGAAAAAATCGGCTATCCCATTTTGATCAAGGCCGTTGCCGGCGGCGGTGGCAAGG
>CAZJUF010000221.1:0-5334 GCA_964549055.1 uncultured Hyphomicrobiales bacterium
ACCGGGCGCAACTTTGCTGCCGGCATGAGTGGCGGCATTGCCTACGTGCTGGATGAAGAAAAAACCTTCGAACAGCGTTGCAATCTGGCCATGGTTGATCTTGAACCGCTGGCGTCGGAAGACGACAGTCTGGAAAAAATTGGCCATCAGGGCGGTGATCTTGAAACCCATGGGCTGGTCGATCTGGCGCGCAACATGGACCGGTTTGACGAAGAAAGACTGCACCAGCTGATCGAAAATCATATGCATTACACAGCCTCGTCCCGTGCCAGACACATCCTTGATAATTGGGACGATATGGTGACAAAATTCGTCAAGGTCATGCCGGTTGAATACCGTCGTGCCTTACAGGAAATGGAACAGACTGAAACCACAATGGACATGTCAATCGGTATCAGGGGAGGCAAATAATCATGGGCAAGATTACCGGTTTTCTAGAAATTGACCGTCAGGAAAGACGCAACAGACCCGCAGCCGACCGCGTGCGCAGCTACCGGGAATTCATCATTCCTCTGTCGGAAACAGACGTAGCCCGCCAGGCCGCTCGCTGCATGGATTGCGGCATTCCCTATTGCCACACCGGCTGTCCGGTCAACAATCAGATCCCCGACTGGAATGATCTGGTCTATGCGTCCGATTGGGAAGAAGCCTGCCGCAACCTGCATTCAACCAACAATTTCCCGGAGTTTACCGGGCGCATTTGCCCGGCACCGTGCGAAGCCGCCTGCACTTTGAACATCGATGATAACCCGGTGACCATCAAAACCATTGAGTGTGCCATCGTCGATAAAGGTTTTGCCCAAAGCTGGATCAACCCGCAATCTCCCACGCAACTGACTGGCAAAAAAATCGCCATTGTTGGTGCCGGACCCGCGGGCATGGCAGCGGCTCAGCAACTGGCCCGCGCCGGTCACGATGTGCATCTTTATGACAAACATGCAAAACCCGGTGGCCTGTTGCGCTACGGCATTCCTGATTTCAAAATGGAGAAAAAACTGATCGACCGCCGCTTTGAACAAATGAAAGCCGAAGGTGTGATCTTTCACGGGCTGGTTCATGTGGGTGTGGATATTACAGCCACTGAACTCGAGCAATCTCATGATGCGGTTTTGCTCACTGGTGGTGCGGAAGTCTCCCGCGACCTGCCAGTTGAAGGCCGCGATCTTAGCGGCGTTCATTTCGCCATGGACTTTCTGCCACAACAAAACCGCAGGGTATCAAACGAACCTCTGGGCGATGTGCAACCTATTACAGCGGCAGGCAAGCATGTGGTCGTTATTGGCGGCGGCGATACCGGCAGCGACTGCATCGGCACCTCGTTTCGTCAAGGCGCGCTCTCGGTCACTCAACTGGAGATTATGTCAATCCCGCCTGAACACGAAGACAAGGCTTTGACCTGGCCGCACTGGCCGATAAAAATGCGCACCTCTTCATCCCAGCGTGAGGGTGCGACACGGGAATTCAGTGTCATGACCACGTCGTTCAGTGGTGAAGACGGCCACGTCACCCAGCTTCATGGCGTCGAAGTCGATGAAAAATTTGAGCCTGTGGCAGGCACCGAATTTGATCTGCCCGCTGATCTGGTTTTACTGGCCATGGGGTTCGTTCATCCCGTTCTCGAAGGCATGATTACCGAACTTGAACTCGACCTTGACGGGCGCAAAAATGTCGCGGCAAATACTGATGATTATGAGACCTCGAGACCAAAAGTCTTTGCCGCAGGTGACATGCGCCGCGGACAATCCCTCGTTGTCTGGGCCATACGAGAAGGCCGTCAGGCCGCCCGTTCTGTCGACAGGTTTTTAATGGGAAAAAGCGATCTACCGCTCTAGATCGCGCCAGCGTTTATCTTTCAGGGTAGCCACGTAAGCACGGGCAACATCTATGTAATCGCTTAAGCCCTGTTTCTCCATCCACCCGTGCCAGTCCTCAGCGGCGGTGATAATACGATCCTCCACCGGTCCTGCTGGCAGACTTCTCACCCGGTTGACCAGCGCGCTGGAATTGAAAGCCCCGAGCATCAAAGTCGCAACCAGAATTGCCACGAACATGCGCCCGCAGTTGCGGCTTGTTTCTTTTTCGTCAGGCTGGTTTTGATCGTCGCAACCCCACGCTGTTTCAACTTCTTCAGAAGCCTTGTGATTATGGGGTTTGCTAATGACCACAGGTCGCGATTGAGAAGCCGTTGGCGCTTTGGGCAACATTTTAGCCATACGCTCAACCCCAAGCGCATTGCGTTTTCTCGGGCGGTTGGCTGGCACGGGCAGCATCGCGGATTTCGGCCTGGGTGGCGTATTCAAGATTATCTTGCGCCGGGGCCTTGAACGGCCGGATTTCTCACCCGCAGCGATATCAGTGTCTGTTGTTATTTTTACGCCCATGTCCATACCTAAAACTGAAAATAGATAAACGGGGCAACACCATCGGGTGAAACCGCTTCAATCAACAAAAGCCCGGCACCCAACACCAGTCCCAGAGAAATGGCACCCAGTTGCGACAATTTCACACCGGCTTTTTCCACCCAGTTTGCAGGAAAAAACTGACTGGCCAACGTACCAAAAACCAGAACACTTATAAAAGGCGTGGTCAATTCCGGGCCTTGCCCCCAGCTCCCCAGTCCCTGCAACAGGGCCGTGACCGTCTCCATATCCGGGGACCTGAACAGGATCCACGAAAAACACACCAGGTTGAATGTCAGCAAAAACCCCGCAAAACCAGCAATTGCCCGACCGCCACTATCGCTCAGTTCCAGCACGCGTCCAACCGCCCCGCCACCATACCCGGCAAGGGCATAATTTTGTTGCGGCTGCAATTGCACAATAAAGCGCTCCGCGGCAATGGCCACACCGTGAAACATACCCCAGAATATAAATGTCCACGCCGCACCATGCCAGATACCACCAAGCAGCATGGTCAAAAATATATTACGGTAGGTGGCAAATCTGGTGCCGCGACTGCCGCCCAGTGGTTTGTAGAGATAATCGCGCAACCATGTTGACAGCGAAATATGCCAGCGCCGCCAGAAATCGCGCAAACTTGTTGCCCGGTAGGGCTGATTGAAATTGCGCTGAAAGCGATAACCCAGAAGGGCTGCAATGCCGATGGCAATGTCACTATAACCACTGAAATCGCAATAAATCTGGATGGCATAGGCATAGACCCCGACCGCCAGATCCACCGTTCCATAGACCGAAGGATCAAAAAACACCTTGTCGACAATTTCGGTGGCCAGATAATTTGCAATGATCATCTTCTTGAACAGGCCCGCTAAAATCAGCGCAACCCCAACGCCAATCTGCTTTTTGCTCAGCTGAGGGGGTGCGGTAAGTTGGGGTAAAAACTCTGATGCCCGCACAATCGGCCCGGCCACCAGTTGCGGAAAGAAGGAAATATAGAGACACAGATCAACCAGCGAAGTTGAGGCGTTAACGTCACGGCGGTAGACATCGACAACGTAGGAAATGCCCTGAAAGGTGAAAAACGAAATACCTACAGGCAGGATAATTTCCAAAAACGGCAAATCGCGCTCAATGTTCAGCTGCACCAGCACATCGGTCAGACTGTCGATGAAAAAACCGTAGTATTTGAAAAATCCCAGAACGGAAAGATTGATGGTTACGGCAATACCGACAATGAGTTTGCGTCGACCCTCGTCGTCATGGCGCTGCAACAGATAACCGGCAGCATAATTGAGCAAAGAGCTTGCCAGCAACAAAGCGGTAAAACGCACGTCCCAATAGCCGTAGAAAAAATAACTGGCAGCTAAAAGCACCAGCTTGCGCGCCTCAAATCGCCGCCGTAATTCCCAGCTGACGACAAATACCACCATGAAAAAGAGGGCGAAATCTAGTGTTGGAAAAAGCATCTCCGCACCACCGCTGCATATGACCAAAAGCTGTTAGAAAGTTTTTTTCTAAATCTAGCTGAACTGGCCATAACCCTTCATCAAGAACCGGTACAAAGCCACAGCCGCGCGTTTGCTGCCGGCATCGTTAAAATGAACATTATCCCCATAGGCCAAAGCTGGCTTGGCACGTGCCCAGCGAAAAGTGCCACATTCACCACCCATCGCTTGCGACCAGTCCCAATAAGCTGCGTTGAGATTTTGTGCAGCGCGCATTTGTGCCGCCCGCACGCGCGCCAGACCCGGCGGTGCGTGCCAACGCGCCAGACGCTGGGATTTTTGTTGCAGAAGCGTTGAATATTGCGCCACTTCGTCTCGCGATAATGCTTTGCATCCAGGCGAGCCCCCCTGTTTTCGCGCATATTTTGGCAATCTGGTCGCATCGGGTGCACCAAGAACAAGCAGGGATGGATTATTTGCAGCCTTTTTCAAGTTAATCGCAAGTGTTTCAAAACGCTGCTGATAGGCGGTAGCATTCAGATCATCCTGAAAGCCCTCATTTGTGCCATAGCCCAGAATAATCAGATCAGGTTTGAGATATTTCAAATCCGCCTTCACCAGCGAAGCATCCCACCGCGCCATAACGTCAACAGAGGCTCCGGGCAAACCGAGACTGACATAACGCAGCCCGCGATTTGACGAATAAGAACTCCAGCCGAGCACCGCCACCGGGCGGGCATCCAGTGTTTTTATCGACACTGACTGCGCCCTGGTTTTGAACCACTGGATACGGGTTTTTGCGTTACGCAAATCCAATGAACGGGTTTTACTACCTGCCTTGATCTCGACCGATCCCGACTTAGGCCCGCTTAAGAACTCAATTTCAATTTCCTGTTGTCGGCCAGGCTTGTCCACGGCCAGCTTCAAAACCTCACCGGCACTGGCCACTTCCAGTCTGACACCGGTCAGTGAATAAGGCCCGGTGTTGTCAAAAAAACTGTTGGCTGCTTTCCAGCCTTTCGATTGTTGCGTGCTGACACCACGAGCATTGAAATATTTAAAAGCCTTGCCCGGTTGCACCAATCCACGGCCGGCATCACCAAAGCGGCGTTGAAACCGCTGGCGCAAATCACCGGAAAAGCGGTCCGCTGCAATATGGCTGTCACCAAGATGCACGACAACCACCGGACGCACACGCTTGCCACTTTCAAGACGTGCCAGAGCGGTATAAAAACCGGAAAGCCCCCCCTTTGCGCCTGCAACAGCTGCGGGTGTATCTTTCACAACAGGACCGGGTTGCGAACTTTCTGCTACATTTTCAGAAATCTGTGGTTGCGAACACGCTGCCAACAGCAGGCAAAAGCCAATCGTCAGGGCCATCCTGTAGGGGCGGGTTTTGCGCAACCTGGCATAATGCCTGGCTTCTTCGGGATTATCGATGGGAATAACGGCGAGGCCGGGCGCATAGTTCGGCAGATCAAGCTTAATCC
>CAZJUF010000222.1:0-5325 GCA_964549055.1 uncultured Hyphomicrobiales bacterium
GGCGATTGAAGCGTCCAGTTCTTCAATTGCCGCAGCCATGGCCTGGGCATTGGAATCAATCTCACGCACGTCACCGGTGATCCTGGATACCGCAGCCATTGATTCACTTGCCTGGACTGAAAACTCAACCGTGGTAGCAAGATCCTTCTGATTTTGTTCAGAAAACACTTTGGCGAGCTGTGCAACGGGTGCTGCAATCTCGGGCGGCAAAGCTGCAAGGTCCGGCTGTTTACCTAATTCAAGGTCTTTCAGGATACTTGTAATTGTCGCGGTCAGGTTTGAAGACAGACCATCTGAACATTCCTCGGGTGAAGACGTTTCTTCAACCTTGATCTTTTGGGAATTTCTCGTGTTCCTTTTTAACAGCTGCAACATGAGCTTCGCCTCCGGCCAAAGAATTCAACTGACATTGTCCTAATTTGAAAGGGTTAGAATTCAATTAACCTTAAGTACCTGAGGTTGTATTTTTTAAATTTCGTCGTTATTACAAGCATAGTGTGTGAGGCTTAACTTGAGGCGGGTCTTTTTGGGGGTAAAAAATTCAAGATGAGACTGGCGATTTCCTTGGGACTGTCTTCCATGGGCAATGCCATGACCATCAACGAGAAGGTTTTCTTCTACCAAATGAGGCATACTTCTGCCTCCCCCGGTGCACTTCTCGGTCATATTGAAGCGTTTGACCGGTTTTTTTGAACGCCTGGTGAAGTTTCTGCGTTATGGTCACACGCTAAACTGCTTTGTGGACATATTTCAAAGGGGCGACATGTGTTTTTCTGAAACCGTCAGTTTTGCCACCGGTGGCCTGTTACTGGTAGGCGGTGCCTATGCCAGCCACAAAGCCTGGACCACGAATAAAAAATACCTGCCTGTGGCCATGATGCCTATCTTTGCTGGTTTGCAGCAACTTACCGAAGGTCTGGTATGGTCGGGCATGACGGCGAACGATCCGCAACTGGTTTTATGGAGCGCTCTTGTTTTCATCTTTTTCACCTGGTTCATGTGGCCGTTCTGGATACCTCTTGCCGTCTATGTGCTGGAGCCGCCCGAAAGCCGGCGAAAACACCTGTTATTGGCCTTTGCTCTGGTTGGCCTCGGGTTTGGGCTGATCCTTTATGTGCCACATGTGCTCAACCCGGACTGGATCAACGTCACCATCAACCGTCAGTCGCTGGCGTATGAAGGCACGATGCTGCTTGATTTCCTGACGCCGCGCTGGTCGACAAACACGCTTTATCTGGCGCTGATCATTGTGGCGCCACTGCTGTCACGCTACCGTCATGTGAAATATTTCGGACTGACGCTGATAGGTGTTGTCACCGTCGATTTCCTGTTTCTGCGCTATGCCTACATCTCGTTTTTCTGCCTGCTGGCGGGTCTGGCGACACTGCACCTGATCTACATCATCGTGCGCAACAAATGTGCCCGCGAATGCCCGATGCTGTTCAGCTAAACAAGACAGGCTCTAACAGGAGCTGACCAGCACCGTGGCTGCCAGACACCGCCGGCAGAAAACGCAATTAATCAGCTGGCCGGGATAGTGACGTTGACGCCGAGATCATAGACCAGCTGCCCACCATAATAAGCGGTGATGATGATCAGGAGGGAAAGTGCAAGTTCGACAACAACCATGCCGCCTACCCGTGCTTTACTCAATGGCATTTGTCGCCACCAGATATAGGCACGAACCGGCCCCCAAACGCCCGGCACAATGCCTAACGCCCGGCTATCGGTTTATTCCATGAACCAGCCGTGGCTGACCACAAGAGATTGACCCGTGAGGGCGTTGGTGGGGAAGGATGCAAACAGCAGGGCTATTTCTGCCACGTCTTCGATGGTTGTGAACTCCTGATCGACGGTTTGCCCGAGCATGATTTTTTCGACAACTTCCTTTTCCGAAATACCAAGCTCTTGAGCCTGCTCGGGAATTTGTTTTTCGACCAGAGGCGTTTTAACAAAACCCGGGCAGATAACATTGGCGCGCACACCGTGCGCAGCTCCTTCCTTGGATATCACGCGAGCCAGACCGAGCAGGCCGTGTTTGGCAGTGACGTAGGCTGATTTTAATGGTGAGGCTTCCTTGGAATGTACAGATCCCATAAAAATAATCGCGCCGCTGTTGTTGCCATACATATGTGGGATGCAGGCTTTCGACGTTAAAAAAGCACCGTCAAGGTGGATAGCGAGCAGCTTTTTCCAGTCCGAGAACGGGAAGTCCTCAATCTTGTGAACAATCTGGATGCCGGCATTGGCAACCAGCACATCAACACCGCCCCATTCCTTGACCACGCGCGCAACACCTTCATTAACCGCTGTTTCACTGGTTACATCCATGGCAACGCCGATGGCCGTTCCCGGCCCCATGGCGCTAAGTCTCACCGCCGTTTTCTCAGCTGCTTCCAGATTTAGATCAGCAATGGCGACACGCGCACCTTCTTCAACAAATCGTCTGGCAACACCTTCGCCAATGCCGCGGGCAGCACCGGTGATGATGCAGATTTTATCTTTGAGTTTCATTGTTTTGTCTCCTTTAATCTTTCATATAATCATGGACAACTTCACCCAGACCCAGCGTCAGGTCGGTGAGAATGTGAACCCCCGACCGGACTTCCAGAACCGGAAGTTCGGCCACCGGGGCAAGGGCGTGATGGTGCAGGTCAAGGGCTGCCGGTGCTGACGAAAAACTCGCGATCGACAAAGCGGTAGGGACCGGGCGGATAGGAAGGACTGGTCAGCGGCATCGCAAAAGCGCGTTGCCTGACATCGTTGATTTTCATAATTGTGACCTTTCATTAATCTCCAGCTTTACCGGCAAGATCAAAAACAGTGACATCGGCGATTGGTTTTTTGCGCGTCTTCCAGTCTTTGTGATCAAAGGTTTGTTGAACGTCGGCCACACCGCTTTGCCAGTGGTCTTCTATTGAAGTGCGGGAGAATTCGAAGTCTTTGGATTGCGTGAAATAATTTTTGCGCCGGTGGATCAGATGGACAATGGTGACGGCTGCATCGCAGCACAAGGCATGCAACGCCCGGGCATCGGGATCATTTTTGAGTTCCTTGGGAAGCTTGTCGACCAGCCGGTGAGCGGTGCGGCGCAAGGCCTGACTGTGGCGAAAAACATCCGTATTGAGGCGGGTACGGCTTGAATAGCGGATATCCTTGTCGCGTTCTGTAACGTCAAGGATGGTTTGTGGCATCGGACCTCTGGCACTGAACAGATCGGCCTGAAAAATCAGCATGTCGGGTCGCGGCACCTCATCGAGAACATATTGCAGCGGTGTATTGGAGACGATGCCGCCATCCCAATAGTATTCACCATCAATTTCAATCGGTGGAAAGGCAGGTGGCAAAGCTCCGCTTGCCATGATGTGTTCGGGGCCAATGGTCTGTTGGTAGTTGTCAAAATAAGCAAAATTTCCGGTTCGAATATTCACAGCTCCCACACTGAGGCGCATCTTTTTGGCATTGATCAAATCAAAATCAACCAGTTCTTCCAAAGTTTGGCGCAGGGGCTCGGTGTCATAGTAACTGAGCGCTTCCGGCATGCCGGAAGGAAAGCTCGCGTTGAAGGGAGAGCGCGGCTGAAAAAACCCCGGTAGCCCGAAGGCGGCGGCAAAAGAAGCACTTGCCTCATTGAAGAAGGAGCGTGCCTGTTCTCCCGGTATAAGGGGTTCCGCCCGCAGGTTAGACGAAACGGTCTGCCAGAATGTTCGCAACCGCTCCACGCGCCTTTCAGGCGGATTGCCAGCGATAAGGGCTGCATTAATCGCACCAATTGAAATCCCTGAAATCCAATCGGGTGTATGCCCGTTGGCGGCCAGTTCTTCATAGACACCGGCCTGATAGGCTCCCAGTGCACCACCGCCTTGTAAGACCAGAACATTTTGTTCGGCGCTGGTGGGGCTATCTGATTTCTGTTTCGATTTCATTATGTTTGTACTCCACTTTATTTTTCGCAAACTAAATGTGTTGCTCAAGCTGATACCTGGCGACAGGGCCGCTTCTTCGATTAACCAGTGCGATGCCAACCAGAGTCAGGGCTATGCTGGCAAACTGCGGCCAACCCAGCGTTTCGCCAAAGAACATCGCTCCCATGGTGAGGCCGAAAATCGGAACCAAAAAGCTGAAGGCGTTGGCCAGGATCAAACAAAACGCGGTGACCAGATTACATCTAGAGGTTGTTCGAAGGCGAAAGCGGCGATGGCCAGTGGCACGCCTCCGATCAGCATCTTTATGCCCATGGCCATGATGGCATCAACCTTGCCTGCGATGCGCTTGTTCAACACGTTGGAGACGGTAATACCAAGGGCTGCTAGCAGGATATATGCTATGTCGATAATATAGTTTTCAGCCTGACTGGTTACAAGTTGCGGTGCTGTAATAAAGATAATTCCGGCAAAGCCCAGGGCGAGCCAAACTTGCCCTGAGCGTCGAAATGTTCATTGAGAAACATGCCAGACAGGCAAGGCTGGCAGCACATAGCCCCAAGGAAAGTCAGAGTTATCCAGACATCGACACCGCGAGGCAGTGGCGGCCACCACTTTGTCACCGGCGCTGGCGTTGGTTACAATCAGTTGCAAAATTGTTGAGAAATTTTACCGTTCCGGGGCAACACCTTACCAAAACCGGTAGTATTGCGAATTTTTGCCAGATCTATCGCTTCGTTGATGGGTATCAGGGCGCATCCGGCATTTTTGTCCACCCAGACATCGCCCGCTTTCCTGGTGGCGAAAAAATTTACGTGACAGCAAAATTTTTGCCGCAAATCATCCTCATAATCTTTGACGTCAGGCATAATGAATGAAACGAACAGATTGACTGGTGCGGGATCTGTGTTTCCGTTGCAATCCAGGTGGAAGTGAATTTCATGCCCGGTGCCGGGACAGGTTGAGAAAATCTCTGCTTTGCATTCGAGCAACCCGGGCAGGAACAGACAATCAAATGCACACCAGGTGTACAGGGTTTTATCGCTGACGATGATGCGGTGGCGGGATTTGTTAAGATCCAGCCCGCGGTAAGCCCTAATGGCACCGGCTTGATTGTAAACAATGTTTGAAGGTGGCACCTGTTTGAGGGTTGAGTTCACCACCGAAGTTTCCAGCCCCAGTGATTGAGCCAGAAAATCGATTACAACCGGCTTGCCTGTTGCCAACAACCGATAGAGTTGAAGCAGTATGGTTTGAGAAAGCTTTGATCCGGCCGGGAAAAGGCCATTGTCCTTGAGGAAGGATGACATTGCCGCAAATTGTTCGCTTGAGTTGGTAGGCATCTTTAACCCGCGCAACAAGACAGTTTTTTTACATCCATATCGAAAGTTTGCGCTGCCAG
>CAZJUF010000223.1:0-3720 GCA_964549055.1 uncultured Hyphomicrobiales bacterium
CCCAGATGACGGCCATGTTGCGATGTAAAAAATTCCAGCAACGTGCTGGCTTCACCATGTTTGCGAAGTGAAAGTACTGTTCCTTCCTCACTCCACTGCATGTTCTAAAGCCTTTATTTCTTTTTTCTGCCGGGAAAGTTCAGACCCATTTCAAAATAGCGTTCGGGATCTTCCGTCCATTTATCGCGCACTTTAACGAATAAGAAAAGATGCGCTTTTATGCCGAGGCTTTCCTGAATTTCAGCCCGGGCCAACTCGCCGATTTTCTTAATCGTGCGCCCCTTTTCACCCAGCACAATGACGCGCTGGCTTTTGCGCTCGACATAAATTACCTGCTCGATGCGGATCGAGCCATCGCGCAGTTTTTTCCACCGCGCGGTCTCAACTGTGGAGGCATAGGGCAATTCCTGATGCAGGCGCAAAAACACCTTTTCACGGGTAATTTCAGCCGCCATCTGGCGCACCGGTATATCGGCAATCTGATCATCGGGATAATGCCACGGACCTGGCGGCACCATACCGGCCAGATGGGTTCTCAAATCATTGAGACCATCGCCGTTGAGGGCGGAAATCATGAAAGTAGCCTCAAACGGAAATTGCTCGTTACACGCTTGCGCCAGTTTCAGCAGCTTTTCACGCGGCAGCAAATCAATCTTGTTAAGAGCCAAAACGCACTTGCGCGATTGTTTGCTCAAGTGTTTGAAAATTGTTACGACATCTTCTTCAATGCCGCGATTGGCATCAATCACCAAAACGATAATATCAGCATCCCCGGCACCACTCCAGGCAGCCTCGACCATGGCTTCATCGAGTTTGCGGCGCGGTTTGAAAATTCCCGGCGTATCAACAAAGATAATTTGCGCATCACCCTCGATGCAGATACCGCGCAGGCGTGAGCGCGTGGTTTGCACCTTATGGGTGACGATGGCGATTTTGGCACCAATCAGCCCGTTCAGCAGGGTTGATTTTCCGGCATTAGTGGGCCCGATAAGGGCACAAAAGCCGCACTTTTTTGGGGCTTGTTCTTCGCTCAATCGTCTTCCTTCCAGATTTCTTCGCGTAGCAAAAATGCCTCGGCAGCGGCCTGTTCGGCATTTCGCTTGGCAGAGCCTTGACCCGACACGGGCGGCCGGTCATCAACTTCAACCGAAATAATAAAACTGGGCGCATGGTCAGGGCCGCTACGCTCAATCATAACATATCGTGGTGTCGGCAGTTTGAGGCTTTGCGCCCATTCCTGCAAGGCGGATTTTGCATCTCTTGGCGGCTCTTTCAGATTTAACAATCGTGCCCGCCAAAACCGTTCGACAAAAACGCGAGCCGCATCAAACCCGCCATCAAGATAAATCGCAGCGATAACCGCTTCACAGGCATCACCCAGAATTGACTTGTTTTTGCGCCCACCCGATTGCGCTTCGCCTGCGCTCATAATAAGAGCGGCTCCCAGATCAAGCTCTACCGCCACCTCGGCGCAGGTCTCCTTGCGCACCAGTGCATTGAAACGCAACGCCAACTCGCCCTCATCGGAGTCAACATAAGTCTGCAATAACATATCAGCCACCACCAGACCCAGCACCCTGTCGCCCAAAAATTCCAGGCGTTCATTTGATTTTGGCACCTGCTCCCTGTCACTCGCACTTGAGTGCGTCAGGCCGCGAACAAGCAGGCTTTGATCGGTAAAATCATAGCCCAGTTGCTGACACATTTCAGTTAAATTATGGGAGTTCTCTGAAGCCAATCACTTAACCGGACTAAACAGTCTGCTCCAGCGAATTGCCGTTGGCCAACGCCAGATTTCCCAGAACCTGGCGGTATTATTGACAGAGAAAAACAACACTTCGGCACGTCCGACCAGATTGTCAAACGGCACATAGCCCACATCATTGAGAACGCGGCTGTCGGCGGAATTATCCCGGTTATCCCCCATCATGAAATATTTGCCCACAGGCACCTTATAGACCTGGGTGTTGTCGAGATAACCGTTCCTGCGCAGATCAAGGGTTGTGTAGGTGACACCATTGGGCAGGGTTTCTTCAAACCGGGCAATCCGCTGCACATTGCCAAACGGATCAGTCTCGGTGAAATCATCGACCCGCTTGCGAGGCACTGGCTTGCCATTAATGTTCAAAATGCCGCCGATCATCTGGATTTCATCGCCGGGAAGTCCAATCAGCCGCTTGATATAATCTACCGACGTATCCGTGGGCTTTTTAAACACCACCACATCGCCACGTTTGGGTTGCTCGGCCCAGATACGGCCGCTAAACAGATCCAGATTAAACGGAAACGAATGGGTTGAATACCCATAGCTGAATTTTGAAACGAACAGATAATCCCCGACCAGCAGTGTCGACTTCATCGAACCTGAAGGAATATTGAAGGGTTGATATAAAAACGTTCTGACCACAAGTGCCAGAATGAGAGCATGAATGACAACGCGGACAATCTCGCCGATGCCGCCTTCCTTGGATTCATTATCGCTAATTCGATTGGTATTATCAGTCATCTTATACGTATAGCCTGTTTCAGATTGCCAATATGACGTTTTATGTTTGCCTGTACAAGGCGTGTTTCAACCTCGGAAAAAACCGGGTGCAGCTGCCTGAATTCACCATTGGCAAACTCATGTCGCTTGAATGATTACAAATGCTTCAGCCAAAGGATACTCATCTGTTATCGTGAGCTGAATGTCAACGGTAGATGCAGGTGGCGTAATTTCTCTAAGACGAGCCAGTGCGCCACCGCTAAGTTGCATGGTTGGCTGGCCTGAAGCCAGATTTACAACGCCCATATCACGCCAGAACACACCTTTGCGAAAGCCGGTACCCAAAGCTTTTGAACAGGCCTCTTTAGCGGCAAATCTCTTGGCGTAGGAAGCCGCCCGCAATTTACGCTTTTCGGATTTTTGACGCTCGACATCGGTAAAGACACGGGTCACAAAACGGTCGCCAAATCTCTCGAGCGTACGCTCAATGCGGCGGATATCTATTAAATCACTGCCAATGCCAATAATCATCTGCGCCCAAAGTCCCTTTGGTTAAACATCACATTATCTGAGTGTTTTTAGGTTTTTGCGGACGCCGGGCCTGATAGGCCTCAATAGCGGGGCGAATCAGAAAATAACTGAGAGCGGCTGCAGCAATACCTGTCGGCACACCAGCCACAATCATCGGTTTCACGATCATCCAGATGTTAGCGTAGGAATCGCTGAACAATCTCGCCCAGTCCCAATCAAATTCCACCGAATTATGGCCGAGGACGCGATTGCCAACACTCAGCGTAAACCACCAGATAAAGGGAAAGGTTACCGGATTGCCGACAAATGTCCCCAGGGCAGAGGCAACTAAATTACCTCCGAAAACCCAGGCTACCGCAAAGCCAATGAGAAAATGAAAACCGATGAACGGGGTGAAAGAAGCAAAGACGCCAGCGGCAAAACCCAGCGCAATGATATGAGGTGTTCCCTTAAGCCGCCAAACGCGACGCCAGACATAGCTCGCTGCCCGTTTCCACCCGTTTTGTGGCCACGCCCAGGTCTTCAGGCGTTGAAAAAAATTCAGTTTTTTGCGGCGAGCGAACAGCATAGTCAAACTTAACCCGGAACCCATCAATTAACGCAACTTGGTCATCCAGAATTACCGGATGGCCCGATTTATAAACCTGTGTTCCAATCAGATAATATAAGAATGGTAACAATATTTAGTGAATGAATTGTGGCTG
>CAZJUF010000223.1:3820-5322 GCA_964549055.1 uncultured Hyphomicrobiales bacterium
TAGCCGCTAATTCGTGTGATTGAACTGACAATCGGCAAGGCTCTGATACCGGCAATAATCCGGTTGAGATGCTTCAAGTCCCGCACGCCCACATTCATCGTCATTTCGTAAAAATCCGCTTCACGCACCCCCATGGCCAGATTTTCAATGTTTCCGTCGTTTTCGCCAATCGTCTGGGCGATCTGGGCCAGGGTGCCGACTTCATTTATGGCAAAAATCGAGACTTTGGCGGGAAAGCGTTCGCGGGAATTTTCGCCCACATCCCACACCAGATCAATCCAGCGCTCAGGATCATCTTCAAACTGCTGCAAAGCCTGCGCATGAATGGGATAAACCGTAATGCCTTCATCGGGCGTAAGTATGCCGACAATACGATCGCCCGGTAAAGCACCGGTATCGGGGGCAAAACGGATTGGCAAATTCGATCGCTGGCCGCGAACCGGCAATGGTGTGGCTTTACCGGGCATGGCCACCGCTGGTTTTTCCTGGTTTGGTTTTGAACTTCTAAACGGCCGCAACCGGATAAACCTGCTCAGGTTGAACCAGCGATCCGTTGTTGACTTTTCGTCATCGGCAGGTGTGCTCTTGGGCTTTTCCTTCGGCGCCAGCGCCGCAATTACATCACTCACCGGCAATTGCCCCCGGCCCACAGCTGCCAGAACACCCTCAAGAGAATTCTGGCCGAGTTTTGGCAAGGCCGCACTCAGTGCGTCGTCAGAATATCCATTTTCATATTTGCTGAGAGCGCGTGTCAGAATTTCCCGTCCCAGACCGGTGTATTGCGCACGCACAGCATCGCGCGTGGCCCGGCGAATGGCCGCGCGCGCCTTTCCGGTCACAGCATACCCTTCCCATGCCGCTGGTGGCACTTGCGATGCAGAGCGGATGATTTCCACCTCGTCGCCATTATTCAACTTGCCAATCAAAGGCGCATTGCGTCCATTGATCCGGCAACCGACACAGCTGTCACCCACATCCGTGTGCACCGCATAGGCAAAATCAATCGGTGTCGCCCCACTGGGCAGCGGGATTAAAAGTCCTTTGGGGGTGAAACAAAACACCTGATCCAAAAACAGCTCGAGCTTGGTATGCTCAAGAAACTCCTGCGGGCTCTCACCTTCAACCAGCATATCAACAAGTTTCTTCAGCCATATATAAGGATTGGAATTATTGTATTTTTTTGCCAGGTCTAATGTCGCCGCACCATTTAGCTTGGCACCGCTATTTCCCTTGTCCTCCGAAACATTGACGCCATCAATATCCTTGTAGAGCGAATGAGCCGCAACCCCGTGTTCGGCAACATCGTGCATCTCGGTGGTTCTGATCTGCAATTCAATCCGCTTTTGCCGGGGGCCAACAACCGTGGTGTGAATGGATCGATACTCATTGCCTTTCGGCGTTGAAATATAATCCTTGAACCGGCCAGGCACCACACGCCAGGTGGTATGCACAACACCAAGCGCGCGGTAACAGTCTTCAATCGAATTGACCAGAATGCGAAA
>CAZJUF010000224.1:0-5261 GCA_964549055.1 uncultured Hyphomicrobiales bacterium
ACTGGATAAAGACCACCGGGCAAAAGATTGTCATGATTTTTGAAGGTCGCGATGCCGCCGGTAAAGGTGGCACCATCAAGCGGTTCACCGAACATCTCAACCCGCGAAGTGCCCGTGTTGTGGCATTGGAAAAACCTAACGATCGCGAGAGAACGCAGTGGTTTTTCCAGCGTTATATCAACCATTTGCCTGCTGCCGGTGAAATCGTCCTGTTTGATCGCTCGTGGTATAATCGTGCCGGTGTCGAGCGGGTAATGAATTTTTGCACACCTAATGAATATCTCGAGTTCATGCGTTCCTGCCCGGAATTCGAGCGGATCATCTCACGCAGTGGTGTGCGCTTGTACAAATACTGGTTTTCGGTAACGCGTGAGGAGCAGTTACGCCGCTTCAAATCGCGTGAGCTGGATCCTTTAAAACAATGGAAACTCTCGCCGATTGACCGGGCATCCCTCGATAAATGGGACGATTATACCGAAGCCAAAGAGGCAATGTTCTTTTATACCAACACGGCGGATGCGCCCTGGACAATTGTTAAATCAGATGACAAAAAGCGTGCACGTCTCAATACCATGCAGCACTTTCTGGCCTCTTTACCATATCCGGACAAGAATTATGATGTGGTTGGCGGGCCTGATCCGCTGATTGTTGGCTCCAGTGCGGATGTCATTGGTACCAACCAGCATATCCTCGGCAAAAGCCTGCATCCAAACCAGCGGCATTCCGGTAAAGTGTAGTACAGCCTTGAAAAGACGCGAAATGTTTCGGCCTGTTTTGGATTTTATCTTCGGATACAAAGGTACAAAAATCCACGCCAGTACCCCCAAAGATATACGCATCTACGTCATTGGTGATATTCACGGCAGGTTTGATTTACTTGAAAAATTACAAGTAAAAATCGAAGCTGACGCCATTAGTGCCGGGCATCTGAAAATCATCCAGATTTTCCTGGGTGATTATGTCGATCGTGGTCCTGATTCAAAAGCAGTTGTGGATTTTATGCTCAGGCGGCCACCGTCTGGATGGGACAGGGTGTGCCTCAAGGGGAACCACGAAACCATGGTGCTGAAATTCCTCGACGATGAAAGTTTTCTGAAAAAATGGAGCCGCGGTGGCGGGTTGGAGACGTTGCATTCTTATGGCGTCGGTCTGGTAGAAAGAATGCGAGAGGGCGATGCGGACAAAATTCAAAAGAAATTCAGGAAAAAAATTTCCAAAGCCCACATGAAATTCTTCATGAACCTGAAGTCCCGTGTAGAATTTGGTGATTATTTTTTTGCCCACGCCGGTGTGCGTCCCGGTGTCAGGCTGGACGCTCAGACAGAAGATGATCTGCTGTGGATACGCAAGGAATTCATATCCAGTAATAAAGATTTCGGCAAAATAATCGTTCACGGTCACACGCCGGTCAAGCAGCCGGACATACTGCCCAACCGCATCAATATAGACACGGGAGCCTGGAGCAGCGGTCAATTGACCTGTCTTGTTTTAGAAGGTGAGACCCGACGGTTTTTGTAAGGCAAGCGTATAAAGCCAAACCTGTTTTGGACAGTTCGTTTGAAATCCGTCCATTTTTCCACTTGACTACGTAGTATGGTACGGAGTGCAGTATGCGGAAAATGGAAGCCTATATGAAAATAAGTCAGATTGCCCAAAGTGCCGGTGTCGGTGTTGAAACAGTGCGGTTTTACGAGCGTAAAAAACTGATTGAGCAGCCGCTCAAGCCTGTTAACGGTGGATTTCGCGCTTACCCGAGCGAAATTATCACTCAGATCAGATTTATCCGGCGCGCCCAGAACCTGGGTTTTTCCCTGAAAGAGGTCAAGGATCTGATGTCACTGCGGATTGATCCCCGGGCTGATTGCGGTGAGGTGCGGTTGCGCGCACAAGTCAAGCGCCGGGAAGTTATTGAAAAAATTGAACAGTTGCACCGGGTGCGTGATGCGCTTGATACGGTTATCAATGCCTGTCCGGGGCGCGGCTCAACACGCTCCTGTTCTATTCTGGATGAGTTGGAAAAGGGCCAAACCTCATGAAACATCATAACACCAATACAAGGCGTAATCTTTTGCAGGTGGGGATTTTTTTAACCGCTCTGTTATTTGCCGCCCCGGCTGCCATGGCCAGGACCTACACCATCTGGGTCGATGGTCTGGCGTGTCCGTTTTGCTCATACGGTATTGAAAAACAATTGAGCAAGCTGCCCGGCGTCAATTCAGTGAAAACCAATATCAAGTCAGGAACAGTGACTTTGAAAACCAAGGGCAACCAGAAGATTGCTGATGCCGAATTGCGTGCAGCTGTGGACCGGGCCGGGTTTTCTGTCAGGAAAATCAAATGAAACCCGTAAGATTTTCCACGAGTTTGGCTGGGATATTATTATTTGCCACCAGCATAGCTGCTGTTGCCGCCCCGCAAACATTCAATACAGCGTTGCCGGTGGCGGAAGGTGAATTTGTTTTGCGCCAGCAGTTTTTTGTTAAAAAAGCCGATGATGATCCGGGCCTTACCAATCGCGATGTCAATGTGCTGGGCAGTGTTTCGGTGCTCGGCTATGGCATCAAAAATGATTTGTCGATCTTTGGTGTGGTGCCATTGCTTGATAAAACCCTTAAAGTGACACCTCTGGGCGGCGTGCGAACCAAACGCAGCACAAGCGGCTTTGGTGATGCGCGCCTGTTTGCGCGCTATACGGTCCTTAAACAGAATGCGCCGGGCCGGACTTTCCGCATTGCACCGTTTGCGGGCATCAAACTGCCGACCGGCAAAAGTCAGGCGAGCGATAGTCTTGGTACTTTGCCGGCAACGCTGCAACTCGGGTCAGGATCATGGGATCCTTTTGGTGGTGTGGTGGCAACCTGGCAGACACTTGATTATGAGATTGACGCGCAAGTCAGCTACAAGCTCAACACCGGGGCCAACGGTTTTCGCTTTGGCAATGAATTGCGCCTTGATGCCTCCCTGCAATACCGCTTGTGGCCGCAGGAACTGGGGGATGATACGCCGGGCTTTCTTTATGGAGTGCTGGAAGGGAATTTTCTCTATCAGGAAAAAAACCGCAATGGCGGTGCAACTTTGGCAAACTCGGGTGGCAGCCGTTTGTTTGCAGCACCGGGGTTGCAATATGTCACGCGGCGCTGGATTGCCGAGGCAATTGTGCAAATTCCGGTGTTTCAGGACCTTAACGGCACAGCTCTGAAGGATAATTTTACAGCGCGCGCCGGGTTTCGGGTGAATTTCTAAGGGCGGCTATGAAACGAAAAACGAACCTCAAGGTGGCCACATGGCTTGCCGCATTCCTTGTTGTGTCTGTCGGTGTCGCTGCGTTGGCCTTTATCCCGTTTGCCAAAGAGCCCTCTTATCAATTTGTCACAGCGTGGGGATCGCAAGGTAGTGCTGCGGGTCAGTTTAATGACCCAACAGGGTTGGCATTGTCAGGCAGCGAACTGTTTGTTTCAGATGCGCGCAACGGGCGCATTCAGGTGTTTGGTCTTGGTGGCAAATTCATCCGCAGTTTTGGCAAAACCGGTGACAAACCGGGCGAGTTGGGCCGGCCGATGAACCTCGCGATTTTCGGGGATGAGGTTTTTGTACCGGAATATTTTAACGACCGTATTCAGGTTTTTGATTTTGCAGGAAAGTCAAAACGTATCATCGGCTCCAGTGGTTCAGGTCCCGGTGAGTTCAATGCACCGGGCGGTGTTGCCATTGACGCCAATGGAAATCTTTACGTGGCGGATTTTTACAATCACCGCATTGAACAACTCAACAGCGATGGCAGCTTTATCCGCCAGTGGGGGACGACCGGTAAATCGGGCATCTGGTCCGGGCAGTTTGGCTATCCCACAGATGTGGCAATCGGGGTCAACAACCGGTTGTTGGTCGCCGATGGTTACAATGACCGCATACAGGTGTTTGATGCAAACGGTGACTTTTCGTCCATGTGGGGCGGGCCGTTGGCTATGAATATCTATGGCCCGTTCAACGGCTGGTTTGCCACTGTAACAAGCGTTGCCACCGACAGGGCGGGCAATGTTTTTGTCGCTGATTTTTACAATAACCGCGTCCAGAAATTTTCAGCCGATGGCACGTTTTTATCGAGCTTTGGCAGCAAAGGCAGCGGTCCGGGGCAGTTTTTATACCCGATTGCTCTTGTTGTTAGTGACGACGGTAGTGTTTTTGTCGCTGATTACGGTAACAATCGCATCCAAAAGTGGCAACCGGGCCAATAATTTTTACTGCAGTCCGCTGATGTTTCAGAACTTGCTCAAAAATTTCACCCGATGTATGTCATAAAGCTATGATCAAATCCAAATCTCCTGTGACCATCCGCACCATTGCCACGATCAGTATCGGCGTGGCATTTGTGGTTCTGGGCGTCAAATATCTGGCCTATCGCACGACCGGGTCGGTGGCGTTTTATTCGGATGCTCTTGAAAGTATCGTCAATGTTCTGGCCGCAATTACCGCCCTGGCGGCAATTATCATTTCGGCCAAACCTGCTGATAAAGAACACCCCTTTGGTCATCACAAGGCAGAGCTATTTTCAGCCACCTTTGAAGGCGCGCTGATTATGGTGGCAGCACTCTTTATCGTGCGAGAAGCCTATGATGCCTTGAGTAATCCCAGAACTCTCAACGAGCCGGTTCTGGGCTTGCTTATAAACGGCGGAGCAACGGTCCTTAATGGTGCGTGGTCGGCATTTTTGATCAACCGGGGACGCAAATGGCGGTCTCCGGCACTGCTCGCCGATGGCCGGCACCTTCTGGCCGATGTGTGGACATCTGTGGGCGTTTTTGCAGGAATTACGGTGGCGGTTGTTACCGGATGGTCAATTCTGGATCCCCTTATAGCACTGGCTGTGGCCGCTTATATTCTGTGGAGCGGGTATCATATTGTCTTGAGCTCCCTGAGCGAGTTGATGGATGAGGCGGCGTCACCTGAAATTCAGGAGCGTGTAAAAATGGCTATTAAATCCCACGGTGACGGGGCGCTGCAAGCTCATGATATTCGCACCCGTTATGCGGGCCGCGTGGTGTTTGTTGAGTTTCATCTGGTGGTTCCCGGCAGTATGTCTGTGGCTAACTCTCACAAGATTTGTGATCGCATTGAAGCGGCGCTGGAAAAGGAAATTGAGGGCACGGATATCGTTATCCATGTGGAGCCAGAGCACGAGGTAAAGGTGACGGCGGAAGATGCTGTTGATCTTTAAAGAAGCTGGATAACTCAGGTTCAATCCGCACCGTCCCGGCCTTGAGCCG
>CAZJUF010000225.1:0-1166 GCA_964549055.1 uncultured Hyphomicrobiales bacterium
AATGGTTATGAAATGAAGTTAAACAATAAAAACATTCTCCTATGCAATTGCGAAAGAACCATGGAGATCGATGGTGGCAAATTGTGCGCGAGCCTGGGCAAAACCGCCCCGCTCAAGGTTCACTCCAACTTGTGCCGAAGTGAAATAGCCATTTTCAATCAGGCGCTGGAAGGTGATGAACCGGTGCTGGTTGCCTGCACTCAAGAAGCGCCCTTGTTTCGCGAACTGGCCGAGGAAAACCCCAGCCCGGCGGATTTAAGTTTTGTCAATATTCGCGAGCGCGCCGGCTGGTCTGAAGCCAAAACCAAAACGTTGCCAAAGATCGCAGCTTTGCTGAAAGAGGCTGCATATGATGTAAAACCCGCAGGTATTACCGCCATCAATTCCGATGGTATCTGTCTGGTCTATGGCAACGGCCAGGACGCTCTTGACGTTGCCCACCGGCTTAGCGCGCGCCTGAGTGTCACCTTGCTGCTCAAAGATAGCAGCGACATTGTGCCACCCGCGGTTGCCGCATTCCCGATTTTCCGCGGCGAAGTTACCGCAGCAAAAGGCCATTTCGGCAATTTTGAAATCACCGTCAACAAATATGCCGCAACAGTACCGTCTTCCAAAGGCTCTCTGGAATTCCAGATGGAGCGCGATGGTGCCGCCTCACAGTGCAGTTTGATATTTGATATGACCGGGGATGCGCCAATACTGCCGTCGCCCGAGCGCCGCGATGGCTATTTTCATGTGGACCCCGGCCAGCCCGGTGCCGTTGCTAAAGCCATGTTCGACATCAGCGATCTTGTCGGCGAGTTTGAAAAACCGATTTATGTCATCTATGACGACAGTATTTGCGCGCACTCGCGCAGTGGCAAGGTCGGCTGCAATCTCTGTCTTGATATCTGCCCGGCATCCGCCATCCAACCTGATGGTGATCATGTAATCTTTGACCCCGTAATTTGTGGTGGCTGCGGTTCGTGTTCCTCGGTCTGTCCCACGGGTGCTGCTTCATATGATTACCCCAACCGGGTCAGCCTGATTGAACGCGCGCAGGTTCTGCTACAGACCTATTATGCAGCAGGTGGCAAAAACCCGCATCTTTTCATCCATGATGAAAGCTATGGCAGCGAACTTATTTCGATGATGGCGCGCTTCGGGCGCGGTTTGCCCGCCAATGT
>CAZJUF010000225.1:1266-5250 GCA_964549055.1 uncultured Hyphomicrobiales bacterium
CTGGCGCACCTTTTGGGCGCATTGTCATTGATACGGACAAATGCACCCTGTGTCAGGCCTGCATCGGCGCATGTCCAGCGGATGCCTTGAGTGATAATCCCGACCGGCCCGAAGTACGCTTCCTTGAAGCTGCCTGCGTTCAATGCGGATTGTGCCGCACCACGTGCCCTGAAAACGTCATAACCCTGGAGCCGCGCCTCAATCTCACCAAAGACGCCATGACAGCAACAGTGTTGCGCGAAGAAGATCCGTTTGAATGCATCCGTTGCGGCAAGGAGTTCGGCACCAAAAGCTCGGTCGAACACATCATCTCGGTGCTGGGTGGCAAACACGCCATGTTCAGTGATGAAGCCTCAACCAATCTCATCAAAATGTGTGACGATTGCCGCATCCTCGAACAAATGGAAAACCCCCAGAGCGATGAGCCGATGAAAATGGGCGAACGCCCCCGGGTGCGCACCACCGATGATTACATAAGCGCCGAAAAAGATCTCGGCGACAGCGACGACGAAGCCCGATTAAGCGCAGAAGATTTTCTCAGCGATAAAGACTGAGGGTGCAAGCGTTGAAAAAGCTAGATACGTAACGCCAAAGCATGTCGCTTTAATTTGAAATCACCCACCACCCCGTTTCGTCATCCCCGGGCTTGTCCCGGGGATGACGAAACATGGGAGTTTGGTTGAACGCGTAGATCACTCCCACTCAATCGTTCCCGGTGGCTTTGATGTTACATCATAAACAACCCGGTTAATGCCTTGTACTTCGTTGATAATTCTTGTTGCGGCACGGCCAAGAAATTCCATCGGGAACGGGAAAAAGTCTGCCGTCATACCATCTGTTGAGGTAACAGCACGCAAGGCGCAGACGTACTCATAGGTGCGGCCATCGCCCATGACGCCGACGGTTTGCACCGGCAACAGCACAGCGAAAGCCTGCCAGATATCATCATACAATCCGGCTTTGCGAATTTCATCGAGGTAGACCGCATCGGCCTCGCGCAGGATTTTGAGTTTTTCGCGACTAAGGCCACCGGGGATACGGATGGCGAGACCGGGGCCGGGAAACGGATGGCGGGCAATGAAGCTTTCGGGTAGCCCGAGTTCGCGACCCAGAACCCTGACTTCGTCTTTGAACAACTCGCGCAAAGGCTCAACCAGTTGCATATTCATGCGCTCAGGAAGGCCGCCGACGTTGTGATGGGATTTGATGGTAACACTGGGACCACCGGTGAACGACACGCTTTCGATGACATCAGGATAGAGCGTTCCCTGGGCGAGAAAATCAGCGCCGCCGAGCTTCTTGGCTTCCGCATCAAACACATCGATAAACAGCCCACCGATAATCTTGCGCTTTTTCTCCGGATCAGCTTCGCCTTCAAGAGCGGAGACAAACATCTCCTCGGCATCCACATGCACCAGCGGAATATTGTAATGGTTGGTGAACATATCCACCACTTCTTCGGCTTCATTGAGCCGCAACAGGCCATGATCGACAAAGATGCAGGTCAGCTGGTCGCCAATGGCTTCATGAATAAGCACAGCGGCCACCGAAGAATCAACGCCGCCTGATAGTCCGCAAATTACGCGCGATTTGCCAACCTGGGCACGAATACGCGCAATCGCTTCCTGCCGGAATGCCCCCATGGTCCAGTCAGCCGAACAGCCGACAATATTGTGGGTGAAGTTGCGCAGCAGATCAGCGCCGCGCGGCGTGTGCACCACTTCGGGGTGAAACAACAGTCCGTAATATTTGCGGCTCTCATCGGCAATCGCTGCATAAGGAGCGTTTTCACTGACCCCCACTGTGCGGAAACCTTCGGGAATACGCTTTATTTTGTCACCATGGCTCATCCACACATGATCGCTTGAACCCTTTTTCCAAATGTCTGAAAAAATGGGACAATCATCAATAATATCGATTTCGGCGCGGCCAAATTCTCGCCCCTTGGAGCCTTCAATTTCACCACCCAGTTGCTCGCACATGGTTTGTACGCCGTAGCAGATACCAAGTATGGGAACGCCACTGTCGAAAATTTCCTGCGGTGCGCGTGGTGTGTCTTCATCGAGCACGCTTGCCGGTCCCCCCGACAGGATAACCCCGCGCGGGTTGATGTCGGCAAACGCTTTGGCAGCATTCTGGAAGGGAACGATTTCCGAATAAATTCCTGATTCACGCACCCGCCGGGCAATCAGCTGGGTAACTTGAGAACCGAAATCAATAATAAGTATTTTGTCTGTCATGGGCTCCGAATAATCTAATTGGCTGATCTATGCAACACAGCGGCGAAAAAACCATCGGTGCCAGAAGTTGCGGGTGAAAGCTTGAGATATTTTTGCCCCTTGATCCACGGCGCTTCCGCATCAAAGGCACCTGATTGCGCTATTACTTCGCAAGCCGGTTGCACGGTATAACCATCATGATGCGCCAAAAACCAGTCGATCTGGCGCTCGTTTTCCTCAACCAGCAGGGAACAGGTCACATAGACCAACTTACCGCCGGGCTTGACCACCTTATCCGCCATGGCCAAAACTTCACGTTGTTGCCTGGTTCTGATCTGCAACTGTTTGCCGGTAAGACGCCATTTTGCATCCGGCTTTCGCCGCCACGCACCGGTGCCGGAGCATGGCGCATCAATAAAGACCACATCCATTCGCGCTTTCAACGCATCAAGCGCGCTGGGTTCTGTATCCAGCACCTGCACGTTTCTCGCACCGGCGCGCCGCAATCTCTCAAATATCGGCCGCAAGCGGTGGGGGTCTATATCATAAGCGTAAATCTGGCCCTTGTTGGCCATGGCAGCGGCAAAGCCCAGCGTTTTGCCGCCGGCCCCGGCGCAAAGATCACAGACCTGCATGCCCGGCTCAATGCCGGCCAGAAGACCGACCAGTTGCGAGCCCTCATCCTGCACCTCAAACCAGCCTTTGCCGTGGCCGGCCTCAATCTCGACGTTAGGGCTGCGGGCAGCTTTTTCAGATGGCTGGATGCGGATACCGATGGGGGAATGCGGTGTTGCCTCAGCACCGAATTTTTCCAGCGATTTAAGAACTTTACCGCGCGTGGCCTTGAGCGTATTGACCCGCAAATCAATCGGTGCACGGTTGGCCAGTGCTGCCGTCATTTCCACAAGTTGTGAGCCAAAAGCGTGGGTGAAAGAAACATGAAGCCATTCAGGATAATTGCCACGAACCCAAGTAGGAGCTTCATGCAGAGACAAAAACGCTAACCGAAGGCTTTCTTCGCTGCTCAAAGCTGGTGGGGAAAACTTCGACTGTTTACACAGGTTCTCGCAATTTTCACCCCAGACAAAGCTCAGCACACCAAGCCCGAGCGAGCGTGCATCATCATCGCCCATGGCCCAGGCCAGACTGTTTTTGTTGCGCAAGGCATCGAAAACAATATTGCCGATGGCAGCGCGATCACTGGACCCGGCAAAGCGGTGTTTACGGCCCCAGTCACGCAAGGTCTTTGCGGCGGGGCGATGATGGGTGGCAATTTCTTCGAGAACCTCTATGGCTGCGGCCAAACGTCCAGCTGTCTGCATCAATCAGCCTCCTGCTGTCAAAAGTGTGAACCCGAGATAACCCCACATCGCCGCCAGCACGGCAAAACCGGCGACAAAGGCAATGAAGCGCTGTTGCACATTATTTGCTGTTACATAAATCCAGGAATAGACCAGGCGCGTGGCTACAAACCCCCAGGCCAGGACAATCATACCCACGTCAACCGCATCATTCAGTTGAGCATAAATGGTGACAGTATAAAACAGCACAGGCAGTTGAAACTGGTTGTTGAAGGTGTTGGCAAAGCGGGTGGCGCGCTCGGGCCAGGCATTTTGACCCATTGCGACATCTTTAACTTCGACCTCGCCATGCCTGATCGAGGCTAGGCGCACTCTGCCGGTGGCATAGAGCAGAACAAAAGTCAGAGCTACCTGGGCAAAAACCGGGTAGAAGATCAAAATATTATACATCGGCGCTCAACTGC
>CAZJUF010000226.1:0-5249 GCA_964549055.1 uncultured Hyphomicrobiales bacterium
AAGGCATGGCTTTGCCTGATTTTTCAATGCGTCAACTACTCGAGGCCGGTGTTCATTTCGGACATCAGACTCATCGCTGGAACCCCAAGATGGGGAGATATATTTTCGGCGCCCGCAATAACATTCATATTATTGATCTTGCCGAAACCGTGCCGCTTTTGCATCAGGCCCTGGTAACTATTCGCGATATTGTCGCTAATCGTGGCCGGGTTTTGTTTGTCGGCACCAAGCGTCAGGCATCAGAACCAATTGCTGCTGCGGCTAAAAGCTGCGCGCAATATTACATCAATCACCGCTGGCTTGGTGGCACACTGACCAACTGGTCGACGATCTCCAAGTCTATCGCCCGGCTGCGTCATCTTGACGAAGTGCTGGAAGGCGAAAGCCAGGGCATGACTAAAAAGGAACTGCTCAAATTAACCCGTGAGCGTGATCGTCTGGAACGTGCGCTTGGTGGTATCAAGGACATGGGTGGCGTGCCTGATATTATGTTCGTTATTGATACCAACAAGGAATCAATTGCGATCAAGGAAGCCCGCAAGCTCGGCATACCTATTGTTGCGATCATTGACACCAATTGTGACCCCGATCAGATCACCTACCCAATACCAGGCAATGATGATGCCGGTCGTGCTGTTAATCTGTATTGCGATCTGATTGCCAGAGCAGTAATTGATGGCATTTCAACGTCAGCTGCATCTGATGGTGTTGATCTCGGCGAAGCTGTCGATATCGTTGAGCCAGCGCTGGCGCCGGTTGTGGAAGCTGCCGCACCTGAAGCAGCAGCTCCTGTGGCTGAAGCAGCGGCAACGGAAGAAAAATCCGAAGAGACCGCACTATCCGCTGACGGGTTTAAAGGCCTGTCAGGTCCCAATGGCGAGGCTGATGATCTGAAGAAGATTTCAGGAGTTGGCCCCGTGCTTGAGCAAAAGCTCAACGAACTTGGGATTTACCACTTTGAACAAATCGCCAATTTTTCGGTAACTGATATCTCAGCTATTGATGAAGCGTTGAGTTTTAAAGGCAGGATTGAGCGCGATGACTGGCTTGAACAGGCCAGCACACTGATGAAAGGTTGAGACGACACGTCTTGACAGATTTAGGTTTAATGACAGGAGTGATCCCTGGTCACTTCTAATTCAGCAAGGAATGACGATGGCAAACATTAGCGCATCGATGGTAAAAGAACTCCGCGAAAAAAGCGGCGTTGGCATGATGGATTGCAAAACTGCCTTAAGCGAAAATGATGGTGACATTGAAGCCGCGATGGACTGGCTGCGCACCAAGGGGCTGGCCAAGGCGGCAAAAAAGGCTGACCGTATTGCTGCGGAAGGCCTGGTTGGGGTCAATGTTGATGGCACCAAAGGGGTTGTGGTTGAGGTCAATTCTGAAACCGATTTCGTTGCCCGCAACGAGACTTTTCAATCCATGGTATCCGATATCACCAAATTGTCTTTAACCGCTGGAAGCGATTTTGACACTTTGAGCAATGCTGCTTTCCCGGGTTCGGATAAAAATGTCGGTGAGCATATTACCGCCATGGTTGCCACCATCGGTGAAAACATGAACCTGCGCCGGGTATCGGGCATTTCGGTTTCGCAAGGTGCCGTTGCCGCTTACGTTCATAATCAGATTGCGCCTGGTTTGGGCAAAATCGGTGTGCTTGTCGGTTTGGAATCAACCGGGGACACAGCTAAGCTGCTGGAATTCGGTAAACAGGTTGCTATGCATATTGCCGCCGTTGGCCCGCTGTCTCTTTCACCGGAAGATCTTGATCCTGCCGTGATTGAAAAAGAAAAATCTGTTCTCAGTGAGCAGGCGCGTGAATCCGGCAAGCCAGAAAACATCATCGAAAAAATGATTGAAGGCCGTATCCGCAAATTCTATCAGGAAGTTGTTCTGCTTTCGCAGACTTTTGTCATTGATGGCGAAAGCACTGTCGAACAGGCGGTTACGGCGGCTGAGGCTTCCGTTGGTGCGCCAGTCAAGATCACCGGATTTGTGCGCTTTAGTCTGGGCGAAGGCATTGAAAAGAAGCAAGAAGATTTTGCTGCCGAAGTTGCTGCGGTAACGCAGGGCTCCTGATTTCCGGTAAACCTTTAAGGTTCGGGCGAATCAGGTAAAAAACGCTATACTTTTTGTCGATTTGTAACATAATCTGCGGCAGGTTTTCCTGTCGCAGATTTTTAATGCCCGGATGACAAAAGGAATATTGAAAATATGGTTGGTGATGTGCCGTATAAACGCATTTTGCTCAAGGTTTCGGGCGAAGTTCTCATGGGTGACAGAGACTACGGCGTTGATGCAAATACCGCTCGCCGCATTGCGGTTGAAATAGGTGATGTCGCTGACCTGGGTATCGAGATTGGCCTGGTGATCGGGGGCGGCAATATTTTTCGCGGTCTCAGTGCTGCGGCCAAGGGTATGGACCGGACCAGCGCCGATTATATGGGGATGCTGGCCACGGTCATGAATGCTTTGGCCTTGCAAAGCGCGCTACATGCCGAAGGCAGAAATGCCCGTGTGCTATCAGCCATTCCCATGCCAACAGTATGTGAGCCCTATACCTGTCCGCGCGCTATCGGTCATCTCAATAAAAAACGTATCGTTATTTTTGCTGCTGGCACCGGAAATCCATTTTTTACCACTGACACAGCAGCAGCTTTGCGCGCAGCTGAAACCAGCAGTGATGTAATGTTAAAAGGCACAAGTGTCGATGGTGTATATTCGGCTGATCCCAAGACGTCAGCCGATGCCAAACGCTATGACAGATTGAATTATCAGGACCTGCTGGTGAAAAATCTGAAGGTTATGGACACAGCCGCCATTACACTTGCCCGTGACAATGCTATACCAGTTATCGTATTCTCCATAAGAACACCGGGGGCGTTGCTGGCAGCAGTAAAAGGGCAGGGGAGATTTACGGTCATTTCTGATGATTAACATTGGAAAAAACGAGATAGAATAAAGGTTTTCAAGATGGCTGATGAAGAGTTTGATATTGAAGATATTGAACGGCGCATGAATGGATCGGCTTCGGTTTTACGCAAAGAGTTCGGTGGTTTGCGAACCGGCCGGGCTTCGGTTAGTTTGCTCGAGCCGATAAATGTTGATGCATATGGCGCGCAAATGCCGATGGCTCAGGTGGGGACAATATCAGTTCCCGAGCCACGCATGTTGTCGGTGCAGGTGTGGGATAATTCACTTGTCAGTGCGGTTGAAAAAGCCATTCGCAATTCCTCGCTTGGTCTTAATCCGATCACCGAAGGCACTTTGTTGAGAGTTCCAATTCCTGAACTCAATGAAGAACGCCGTCAGGAGTTGTCAAAAGTTGCCAGTCAATATGCTGAACAGGCGCGTATTGCTGTTCGCAATGTGCGCCGCGATGGTATGGACAAGTTGAAACATCTGGAAAAAGACGGAAATATGAGCCAGGATGAGGAAAAGCTATGGGCGGAAGAGGTCCAAAGCCTGACCGATAAAACCATCAGTGAAATAGATGAGTCTTTAGCACTTAAGGAAAAGGAAATTATGCAGGTATAGGAAATCCTCCTGTTTTCTGGATAATTTGATTTCAGACCTTTTTAATGACAGATTTTTGATGAAAATGTCTTCTCAATCTGGAACAAACTTTGATGACCAGGTATTTGGTGGACGAAAGCGAGCGGAAATTTGACGCTTAACGGAAAACAGACCTCAGGCACCGATTTATCGGTTCCGCGCCATGTTGCCATTATTATGGATGGCAATGGCCGGTGGGCGAAAGCGCGCGGATTGCCCCGGGTGGCCGGACACAAACGCGGTGTTGAAACCGTTCGTCAGGTCGTTCGCGATGCAGCTGAACTTGGCATTGAATATCTTACCCTTTTCAGTTTCAGCTCGGAAAACTGGCAACGGCCTGCTGACGAAGTCAATGAACTAATGGGGTTGTTGAAACGCTTTATTCGCCGCGATCTTGCCAGTTTGCATGAGCAAGGCGTGCGGGTCCGTGTCATCGGTGGTCGCGATAATCTCGATAACGAGATAATCGAGTTGATTTCCAAGGCTCAATCCCTGACGGAAAATAATGACGGCATTACCCTGATTGTCGCTTTTAATTATGGCAGCAAGCAGGAAATAGTCGATGCTGTGCGTAAAGTCACAGAGGCGGTCCAAAAGGGCGATCTGACGCCTGAGCAGATTACCCCTGACGTTTTTAACGGTTATTTGTATACCGCTGAATTTCCCGAACCCGATCTTTTGATTCGCACCAGCGGTGAACAGCGCCTGAGCAATTTTCTGTTGTGGCAGTGCGCCTATACAGAGTTTGTTTTTGTAACGCCGCCGTGGCCGGATTTTTCCAAAGACCTTCTGGTCTCGGCAATAGAGGAGTTTCACAACCGAAACCGGCGATTTGGCGGATTATCATCGCTCAAAGACGCTTCGTCAGCTAAGCTTACGGTTGCGAGAACGTTTCTAAGCCCTTGATAAAAAATCAAAATACATCGGAGCTAGGTTTACGGGTGTTGTCCGCTGCCGTTGTTATTCCCATTGTATTATCGCTGACAATACTGGGCGGTATCTGGTTTCAGTTGCTGGTTCTGGTTCTGGCGGCGCTTCTGGCCAATGAACTGGTCAACAACGTCGTTGTCGAACGCGTCGTCTTTTTTCGAATGCTGACGGTGGCTCTTTTCTTGGGCAGCGGTGTATTGAGCCTTTACACCCAAGTGGGTGCCGCCCTGATTGCCGGGGTCGCGGGCGCCGTCATACTTACGGGTCTGACTGGTTTAAGAAATGTCAGAGCTGTTATTTTTTCAGCGGGAATAATATTTGGCAATTCGGCTGTGGTTGGTCTTATTGCCTTGCGTTCGGATATGGAGTTTGGGCTTGTTGCCATTTTATGGCTGTTTGCAGTTGTGTGGTCAGCCGACACAATGGCATATTTCTCCGGGCGGTTGATTGGCGGTCCAAAACTTGCGCCAAAAATTTCTCCCAACAAGACCTGGGCTGGTTTTTTAGGCGGCATTGCCGGGGCGGCTTTTGCCGGTTTCGTGTTAACGCGTCTGGTGGACGTTGGATCGGAGCTGGCTTTGATTGGCTTGAGTGCCGGTGCCGCCGTTGTCGCCCAGGCAGGTGATCTTCAGGAATCCTGGGCAAAACGGCAATTGGGTGTTAAAGACAGCGGTCGACTGCTTCCTGGCCATGGAGGTGTGTGGGACCGGCTCGATGCATTAATCATTGTGGTCATAATTGCAGCTGTGATTGGCGTT
>CAZJUF010000227.1:0-5241 GCA_964549055.1 uncultured Hyphomicrobiales bacterium
CGGTGCGGATGCTGCAAACATCACAACAAAAGTGAGTGTCACCAAAATCGGATGCCGCAAGGCCCGCCCGGTAAGGTGAACAAAAAAGCTGCGCACAGGTACGATGAAAAACCGATCAAAAGGTCGCAGGATAAATGCCAGTGGATCGCGCCTGTTCGGCTTCATAATCATCGGCACCAAAAGCGGAATTATCGTAACTGAAACCACCAGAGAGGCAGCAAGCGCTACCGCCAGAGTAACGGTTAAAGGCCGCAGGATGGTTTGGACAAATCCGCCAATGAACATAATGGGCAAAAGAACAGAAATGGTTGTGATGGTACCTGACATATCTGCCAGCAAAATCTCGCCCGTCCCTTTGACAGCCGCATTCTTGGCGGATTCATCCCCAGAACGCATACGCCGTTCTATATTTTCAATGACCACAACCGCATCATCCGCCAACAGACCCACGGCAATGACGACAGCTGTCAGGGTAATCATATCAAATTCATAATTCATCAGGTGCAGAACGACGAAAGTCAGCAGGTAAGTGAGTGGTATGGACAAAGCGGTGATGATGGCGGCGCGGGTATTGTTGAGAAACAACAGGATCACAATCAACGTCATGATCACCGCTTCGCGTAAGGATTCCATCATATTATCAACGGTTTGATGGATGATCCGCCCTTGCGTATCGGCAATGCTTAAACGCAGCATGGGGAACTCATCGGCTATCAGCGGCAGGGTTTTTTCAATCGTGGCGATAATAACCGAGGCATTGCCATTGTCACCGCGCAACAGTGAAATGGCAACAGCGGCCTTGCCATTGCCGCGATAAAGCGATGTCGGATCTGATGCCCCCCAGGTGACCGTTCCAATATCACCTACGCGCACATGCGTTCCACCAGGCAGCGGCACCAAAACTTCGGCAAGATCAGCTGGTAGTCGTGCCAGCGCTTTGGCAGTCAACAGCAGGCGATAACCATCGCGGTGAACCAGGCCCGCGGGCTTTGAGATGTTGCTGCCCTCTAACGCTTGTGCAACCGCGTCAGGACCGATGGCAAAGGCTTCGAGTTTATTGCGGTCAAGATCAACCGACACCTGACGCTTGTCGCCACCAAACACCTCAACTTCGGCAACACCGGGGATATTCAAAAGCTTGTCGCGTACCGGGTTTTCAACAATCCGGCGGATCTGGCCAAGATCGAGATCATACCCCTTTGCCGCTACTGCTGCGATAACAACAACAGGACGGGCAGCTTCGGTAATTTTAAAAATCAGGGGCGATCGAACCCCATCGGGCAGCAAGCCGGTGACCCGCGGTAATTCGGTTGCAACATCTGTCGCCGCAGTGGAAATATTAATGCCGTATTCAAATTCCACCTGAACCGATGAGACTTCATCACGCGAGGTTGACGTAACACGCCTGACCCCGTCAATGGCTGAAAGACGCACTTCAATTGGATGCGTAACTTCAGTGGCAACATCTTTTGCCGCCGCCCCCGGCCACGAGGTGACAATGGAAACTGTTGGCCGGTTACTATCAGGAAACAGATTAAGCGGCATCGCCTGATAGCTTAAAATGCCGCCAAATATGACAAAGGCAAACAGCGCCAGAATTGCGTGCGGGCGTGCTAATATCCAGGCGATGAATTTCATTGCACCAACCTCTGGGCAAGGATCGCCTGATCACCGTCCTTTAACTTTAGCAACACGGATTGCTGCGCGACAACAACCCTGTCGTTTGGTTGGATGTCTGCCTTGATGGCGACGCCGTGAGAACTGGTTTCAATAATTTTAACCGGTATTTTAGTCAGGGAAACCTTGTTTCCGCTGCCGCTTGCCTTGACCACAAAACCGCTCACCCCATCAGCCGACCAGGCAATTGCGGTGACAGGTACGGACAGGGCATCTTTGATTTTTCCGGTAATGACGCGCACCGGCACGCGTGCGCCGGCAGGCAGCTTGAAGGGGGATGAGGCAAGATCAACTTCAACACTGCCCATTGACAAGGCATCCAGCGTTTGATTGATCCGGGTCAGACGGGTATTGAAGGTTTTGCTGCCGGACATCATGACCACCTCACTGCCGATCTGCAGCTTATTCAGCACGTCTTGTGGCACCTTGATTGAAAAACGGGTTTTACCGGAAACGGATAATCGATAAATCGCCTTGCCGGATGTGGCAAAATTTCCCGGCTCCGCCAGGCGCTCGGCAACCGAGCCGCTTTTATCCGCAACAATCACTGTATAGCTGCGGCGGGTTTTGAGTTGAGACAGCTGGTGGCTGAGTGCTGCGACTTTCTTTTGCGCGGCAATAAAAGCCGTTCGCGCACTATCTGTGGATTCTTGTGTGGCAAACCCTTTGGCCAGCAGGGATTGTTGCCGCTCAAGTTCTTTTTTCTGAAAACCCTCTTGCTGGACCGCGGCTTCGAGGTCTGCTTTTAATGCAGAAATTTCATCTTCAATTTGTGAAGCGTCAATCCTGGCAAGAACTGTACCGGGCTGAAATTCCTGACCTTCTCTGGGGCCCATGGCGATGATTGTGCCGGAAATCTGGGGGGTTACAACTACTTCGGAATCTGCCTTTTTCGTGGCCAGGGCTAAAAATCCCGAGGTAACTGTCTGGCGCTGAACCCTGGCACTGTGCAGCGCCCATGGAGCAATAACAGGCGGGGCCACCTGAGTATGTTGTATTGCGCGTTGATTGCGTAAATATACCGCACCAACCACCAGTGCACCGGCAACCATAAGGGTTGCACTGTAGAGGAGAATTTTTGATACTTTCATCGCATCAGGCCCTGTTGGGTGTTGTTTCAAAAACCATTCATACGCAGAAAACTCAACGGGCAATCCGGTCAGCCAGATAGCCGATAATAATGAGAGCAAACCCGTCGAAGAACAGGCTGATCCCAATAAAAAGCCCGACCATGATTGGTGATGTGATTGGCCAGCCGGCAAAAAGGATCACGGCCAGCAGGAAAGACATCAACCCGTTAAAGGCCATCCAGCCCCACCCGCGCATGGGGTAAAGATCGTACGCAAGACCAAACCCGCCAAAAGCATCAAGCAGCAGATAGACACTCAACAACAAGGCAAGGGCTGCCAGACCCGCCAGCGGGAACAACACAAAAAGCGCCCCGGTGACAATCAGCAATACCGGTTTTAAAAAGGCAATCATTGAGCGTCCCCGGCCAAGAAACGCCAGGTAGGCTGTCAGGACACCGCCGGTAATCAACAGCCAGCCGAGAAAAACACTCACCACCAGTGACATGATCTGGGGAACCACAGCACCGGCAATACCGACAATCATCAGCAACACACCGGCTATCAGACTGAATTTGCGAAACCGTGTTGCGAACGCGTGATCAAATTTAAAAACGGTCAGGCCTGTTTCATTTACATGTAACATTGTTTTCAAAGCTCCAAATTTTTCAATCTAAGTCAGATAAAGCACCGGTTTTTCCAGCGCATTATCCTCAAGAACACCGCACCCTCGCCGGAGAGATTCACCCGAGCCCTGCAAAATCATAATGATCAGGCCCGATTTGAGAGCTCGCTCATAAAAGCCTTTATGGTGAGCGGGGACCCCGATGAAATTTAAAATATCCTCAAATGACAGAGGCCCATCGGGGTGTTCCAGTAGCAGTTTTTTCAATTTTCCAGCGACAGTGCCGCGACATATGATTGTTCCAATATCTTTTATGCGGATGAAATCAGCACTGTCTGACTGAGCGTCAGGCTTGCCACATATTGAAATGGCAATGTCTTTTGTTCCTGCAAGGCAAAGTTCAAGACATACATGCCCTGCTCTTTGCAAATCCTGCATAATGGCCAGGCAACAGTCTATTGAACTCATCAATGCCTCCAGCGCTGTCTTCATCTGCCGAGAAGATAAAACCAACACAACGAGGTATGCTGCTACCCAGGTAGCAGAGTGCAAAAAAAATTAGAGCGGTCTGAATTATGAATTATGAATTGTGATTATGGATACGTTTAACAATCACCCGACCGGTAATAAGCCGTAGAGCCATTTCCGCCACAAAGACGGCGGCAAAAAAACCAACAATCCAATAAAGAATATCTGGTTTGGTTTTACTCAGGTAAATTCCGGAAAGAATAATCGCTGCCAGATTAACAAAAATTGCCATCACTACCATCGCCATAGAGGCTTTGGTTTTTTTCAGCAATCGCAAATGCCCCACATGTACAATCAGGTGGATGAGCAGGGTTGAAATAGCACCAATTGCCGCAATCGAAGAAAGATCGAAAAATACCGCCATGACAATAATGGCCCCGGAACTGAAAACCAGCCCCTGCCGGGAATGGCCAATAGGTTTGCCAAATGCGCTCGGCAACTCCCCCAGCCGGGCAAGTTGATAGGTTACATTGGTGGCTGCATAAAGACTGGCATTGATGGCTGAAGATGTCGACAAGAGGGCCGCCAGTGCCATAATGGTAAAACCAGCCGCACCAAATACAGGAAGTGCGGCTTTTGCCAGGGCGTAATCCTGCGCATCGATGGCCTCCTGCGCTGTCAGATTACCAAAAACCGCAAGGGCAACAGCCACATACAGAACCATCACCAACCCGATTGATGTCATAATAGCGCGTGGCAGGGTTTTGGCGGGATCCTCCATATCTTCGGCGGCATTGGTGATGTTGCGAAAACCCTCATAGGCGAAAAAGGTAATAGCCAGAGAGAATAAAATCGATTGAACGGGTGGATATTGTGCTGGCGATAATTTTTCCGGATCCATGGTTGCAATACCGACTATCGCAAAAAATCCCAGAGCGAGCATCTTCAACAGGACAATAATATTTTCCACCCGGGCCATATTACCGGAGCCACCCAGGTTGATGACCATGAAGAGTAAAATAATACCGGCTGCAAAAATCTCTACCCAAAGATGAGCAAAGCCCGATGGTAAGAGTTCATAGGCGTATGAGCCAAAAGTGCGGGCAACCAGCGAGACCGAAACCAGAGAGGAGACATACATCATAACGCTGATGGCCCCGGAAAACACGCCTTCGCCATAGCCCTGAACAAGATACTCCACCAATCCGCCACTTGAGGGAAACCGGGCGCCCAGCCGTCCTATGGAGTAGCCTGAAAGCAGGGCAATAATGCCGCCGGCAATAAATGACAACCACACGGCACTGCCGGCAATCAATCCGGCCTGACCCAGCAGAGCAAAAATCCCGGCCCCGACCATGGCCCCAATCCCCATGGATACCGCTGACCAGAATGAGACTGTTTGAC
>CAZJUF010000228.1:0-2122 GCA_964549055.1 uncultured Hyphomicrobiales bacterium
TGCCATCAGCCAGGGGATTAATTCAGCGTCATATTTGACTAAAATATTATCCAGCCCCTTTGACGCTTCAATCCACGCTGCGGGGTTTTCGGAAGGGTGGGGGCGAATAACAATCTGCCGGTCGGGAAACCGGGCTGAAAGTGCGGGCAGCAGTTTGACAAACGCCCGGTATACAGCATAGCGAAACTTGAAGAACTCTTCGGGAAATTGATAAGTTCGAGCCAGTTCGCCAAGTTCGGCATCGGTTTTTTCGCCATCACCATTACTTTGTGTCAAAGCAAAATTGAGAATGCCGAAGTTTGAATTGATAAGGATAAAATTACCGTATTTTTCCTGCAGTTTGTCAGCAGCCGGGCGGTAAATTTCGCGCAACGGCGGGCGCAAAAGGTCCGCGCGCGGATTTCCGGCTGCAACAATATTGGCACCAGACTGACTTGCCGCACTCGCCAGAACATTGGCATGTTCCGCCCCCCAGGCAAAAATCATATCCATACAGCCCATGGCCCCAACATCAGCGCGGCGGTGGCGATAGCTGTCTTCATCGAGCCACACCAGACCCTCTTCATCCACACCGACAATGCGATGGCCAAGCTGGCGCATGATGCGTAAAAAGCGGCGCCTTTTGCGGGTAAAATTATGTGTAAAAAAAACTCCTGGCTCAAAGCGGTGCATGACGTTACTCATCATCGAGCGATTGCCCAGCACCACTTTGTACCCACGCGCGCTGGCGCGAAGGGCGAGCAGCAGCTTGCCATCAAGCTCTCGGGCAGCGGTTTCAACAGGAATATACAAGTTCATCTAAGGGGCCGAATTTGGGTTGAAATAATTACCGGCTAAGTGAAGCGCTGCTGTTAGCACAGCTATGCAAAAAATGAAAGTCGACGCCTCAAACTCTGTGCCCCATGGGCTTGGTTAATCATTTTTTAGCCAAAACAATACACAATCTGTTATTCATATCCGTCTTGAAGATGAGGATCTAAATGAGCTCGGTTTCCGCCGCATTGTCATCAATTGCCGCACAACAGGTGCAGACACAAGGTTCACTGGCAGCAGTATTTGCCAAGCAACAGGCTCAGGAAGACGCGTCTTTGGTTGCACTTCTACAAGACGGGGCGAAAAACATTGGAAAAACCGCAAGCACACCGCCCCCCGGCCTTGGCCAGATCGTCGATGTCAGTGCCTAAATTACTACCCTTGTGTTTTTTGGCTTTAGTGGCTCTTTTCTCGATGCCGGTAAAAGCCATTGCCCAAGGCACGCCGGGAAATTTCGATTATTATACCCTGACGCTGTCCTGGAGCCCCAGTTTTTGCACAACTCCAGCGGGCCGGAATTCTCCACAACAATGTGGCAGAGAACGCCGCTATGCCTTTGTTGTACACGGACTATGGCCGCAGTATAATCGCGGCTGGCCGCAGTTTTGCACTCGCAAGGCACCCTATCTCGCCAACAGTTTAATCCGTTCATATTATGACATCATGCCGTCCAAACGCCTGATTATCCATCAATGGAAAAAACACGGCACCTGTTCAGGATTACGAGCAGAAAAGTATTTCTCCTTAACCCGCACGCTGTTTGATAAAATAAAAATCCCGGCACGCTACCTTAAACCCAGCAAAACCATTCTCACCACACCGGCACAGGTGATTGAGGATTTTCTTAAAACCAACAGAAATCTGCAACGCAATATGATTTCTATTCAATGCGGCAACAACACCAGAAGGGCACGATTGTCCGAGCTCAGGATTTGCTTTGGCCGCGACGGCAAATTAACCAGATGCGGCAAAAATGAAAACAGGCAATGCCGCGCCCGCCAGCTGACCCTGCCACCGGTTAGGTAGAGTCGGGTTTTTTCCTGTTATTTCGCGCCCGTCTGCCCAGGCCAAAAATAGCCGGCGACGTGCGCATGAAGGCGACAAACGATTTACGCCTGGCCAGCGGCACACTTGGCCGCACCATCATACGCGCCAGCACAAACACCAGAAGCGCTGAATGAATGACGGTGGTATAGGTAAAGACTGCCGCAGGGCCATATCTTTCCATCACCAAAGATGCCGCAAACGGGCCGATTGCTGCCCCGATGGCAAACAGGAATAACAACCCGGCAGCAACATCAATAAAATC
>CAZJUF010000228.1:2222-5241 GCA_964549055.1 uncultured Hyphomicrobiales bacterium
AACGTTGCCCCGATCATCACCCAGCGCCGGTCATAGCGATCAGACAACCAGCCCATTGGTATTGGCATAATCGCACCGCCAACAATACCGGCACTCATAAACAAGGCAACCTGCAACACATCAAAGCCCAGTTCACCAGCATAAAGCGGGCCAATGATACGAAAGGCTGAATTGGTCAGGCCAATGGTCAACACGCCAACGGCAGCCAGCGGCGACACACCCCAGATCATGGTGAGTTTTATGTCATGGGCTTTTGGCGGTTTGGGGCTGGGACTGCGCGACAGGGCCACAGGCACCAGGGCGAGGCAAAAGAAAATCGCCACCAGTATAAAAATCTCCGGCCCCTGAGGCCCGACAATCGGCAGCAAAAACTGCCCCCCGGTAACGGCTGCCAGATCAACGGTGCGATAAATACCTAAAACCCGGCCACGGCCTTTAGACCCGGCCCGCTCATTAAGCCAGCTTTCGGTCACCATCGACAGTCCGGCAAACACCACGCCCATGACAAAGCGGATAGCCATCCACGAGATCTCACCAACCAGGAGCGCCATGGTCAGGGCACCGACAGCGCCAACGGCAGCAAAGGCTGCATACACCCTTATATGTCCCACGGCTGAAATCAGCGGTGGTGCATAGCGGCATCCGAGCATAAACCCGAGATAGTAAGTGGCACCGATAAGCCCGATAATAGCTGGCGAAAAACCTTCCATGTCGCCACGGATGGTAATCAAGGTGCCCTGCAAGCCGTTACCCGCGAGCAGAATACCAGATGAAATTAGAACAGGGGCCAGCTGCTTTAGATTGCGCATAAGAGGATCTGTGTAGTACCAAGGATTGATCGCGATACAATGATATAAATTTTTGCAACAAACAATTGTTGATTACGCAACCCTGTTAGCGCCCCGGCGCAAGGCTAAGCCCAAAGGAAGTTAAAATTGACATCAAAACCAACCCAAACTCCCGACCCCGATGAGCACCCGATCACCTATCAGGGCATCGTTTATCCCTGGCATTGCGATCATATGGGGCATATGAATGTGATGTGGTATACGGGCAAGTTTGACGAGGCAACCTGGCACTTTTTTGCCTCTGTTGGCATCACGGCTGAATATCTGCGTGACAATGATCGGGGCATGGCAGCCGCTGACCTGCACATACGTTACAAGGCCGAGCTTTTGGCCGGAGACCTGATCATCGTTCGATCACATTGGCTTGAGGTCAAGGATAAATCTATACGTTTTTGCCACCGCATGTATAATTCCAACAGTGGCGTATTAGCCGCAACTTGTGAACTCGTCGGCGTGCATACCAATGCAAAAACCCGAAGGGCGCATGAATTTGACAAATCAATAATCGTTAAGGTTGAAGCCGCCCTTACCGGGGAGTAATTCCCATGAAGTCACTGAAAATTCTCAGCCTTGCAGCCACTCTGGTTTTATTTTCGGGACTGAGTGATGCCAACAGTCAAACCATAAGACAGTTTAAAGACTGGCGGGCCATGTGTGATGCCAGCGGCAATTGCAAAGGCGTTGCGGTTGATACCAGGCGCAATAATACCCAGGCCACATACAGACTTGAAATTGCCAGAAAAACCGGTCGCGATGCCTTTTGGACCATATCTTTCGTGATTATCGGCGATGAGCCCAGAACCTACGAGCCTTTCCATGTTTCGGTGGATTTCGAACCACCGCTACAGATAGAACCCGATGAGGGTTATCAGGTCAGTGTCCGGTCCAATACATATGATTTAATCAGCACGCCCAAGGCCAATGGCCTGATGACTTTGTTTGCCAGCGGCAATCGAGCCTTTTTTAATTTTCTCAACACCAGGGGACAGGAAACTGCAGCCCGGTTTTCCCTCAAAGGGTTTAAAGCGTCACTCCTGTGGATTGATGAGCAACAAAACAGGCTGCAATCGCCGCGCCTGACAGGTGATGTTGACACCGCATCGCGTGAGACTGGCACCGGACAGGCCAATCCCTTCACATCAGGAAACTCAATGATACTGTCCCCGGACAGGATTCCACCAGCCATTGGCAAACTGCATTTTAGTGATGGTGAGTGTAATGCAGCAGATCGCCCGCCTCTGGAAGGCTTTGGTTTTGAGACCGATCAGGTGGGTAAAGAGAACACGCTTTATCTCATTCCGTGCTTTGCCGGGGCTTATAATATTGTCTACAGAGCCTACCTGAAATCAAATAACGACACCGCGCGGCAGCTTTTGTTTGCCCGTTATTCCGATGAAACGGGCTGGACCGGCACCAAAGATCTGATGAATATTTCGTATAATGCCAAAAATGCCACCCTTGCCGCTTTTTCCAAGGCGCGGGGCCTGGGAGATTGCGGCAGCACATCGCGATATAAATGGACCGGCCACACCTTCAAAATGATGCAATACCGCTATTGGGGTAAATGTGACGGTACCAGATTGCCTGATGACTGGCCGACCATTTATCCGGCTGCAAAACGAAAATAATACTATTTATTCAGCATCTTTTTGACGACCCCGACGATTACCAGCAGGATTCCGCCCCCAACACCACCGGAGAGTATCTCGCCGACAACAGAGGCAATATCAAGCCCGCCGCCACCACCGATTGTCAGGCCGACCATACCTAAAACCTGCCCGCCCAGACCACCGCCAACAATTCCGACAACCGAGTTCCACAAGGTGCCAAGGCTGAATTTTTTTAACGCCATACCTGCGGCATTGCCACCTATGGCTCCGGCAATCAGTTGAATAATAAGTTCCATCGTATGTTCCCTCCCCGAAACAATTTACACCCGAATAAACGTGTCCAAACCGAATCAAACCACGTTCACAGGTTAGGAACTCAAATCCTATACTTGTTTAGCACGGCGGAAAATACTATTTTCCAGTTTCACAATTGTAAGGAGGCTCCCCCATGGTTTTTGGATCTGTTCCCAAAATCCCCGTTGCCCGCCATGATCGCTCTGCCCAGATAGCCGATGACATTGATTTTGAAATCAAGGGCGCTGAAATGCAGTTTGTTGAAAT
>CAZJUF010000229.1:0-5239 GCA_964549055.1 uncultured Hyphomicrobiales bacterium
ATCCAAAGCGCTGCGAATGGGATCTTCAATCATGGCAAACCCTTAAACGATGGCTAACACGGGACTATTTCTTGCCTTCGACCTGCTCCACGGCTGTGGCCATAAATTCATTCATTTCGCGCCTGATCTGATGATCGGACTGATCAACATTTTTGGCGTCAAAATCGCCGCGGATTTTACGAAATACATCTTCATCGCCAACTTCTTCGAGATCAGCAATGACAACCGTCTTGGCATAGGCATCAGCCTCATCGCCCGAAAGGCCCATTTTTTCTGCTGCCCACAGGCCTAACAATTTGTTGCGCCGCGCAGTTGCCTTGAATTCCAACTCGGCATCGTGGGCAAACTTTTTCTCAAAACCTTCTTCGCGCTTATCAAAACCCGACATAAATAACTGCTCCTGACCAAATAAAACCACAGCCACACCCATAGCGGTTACATTGAAGTAAATCAACCGGACTGATGGGCGCACCCCTATAATCCAAAGGAGCTATATGTCACCTGAGGCAACATTGCGGCAGAAAGATATAACACGCCGAAAATTGTGGAAAAAATCGTCGTGAATCAGTTGTTCTCCTGATTTTTTTAGTGTAGGCCTTAAATCCTGTTCAAACGCTTCTAGAGCGCTAATAACTTCAGCAGAGATCATTTGAAATGAACCGTCGACGGCGCGTTTTCGAAGGCAGGTCCAAGGTCCTGTATGAAGGCCCTGAAAGTGGCACGCTGATACAGCACTTCAAAGATGATATACCGACACCCGATGGTAAGAAATCCCGAACCATCGACGGTAAAGGCGTGTTAAACAGCCGCATATGCGAATATCTCTACAAGCGACTGGGGGACATTGGCATTCCCAATCATTTCCTCAAACGATTGAATATGCGCGAACAATTGATCCAGGAAGTCGAGATCATCCCCATCACCATGACCATCAGGAACGTTGCTGCCGGTAAATTCAGCCAGCGCCTGGGTATTGAAGAAGGCACAACATTGCCACGCTCGATCGTTGAGTACACCTATAAATCGAACGATCTTGATAACCCGCTGGTCACCGAAGAACACATCACCGCCTTTGGCTGGGCCAACCCGCAGGAGCTTGACGAGATGATGGCGCTGGCGTTGCGCATCAACGATTTTCTCAGCGGATTGTTTTTAGGCATCGGCATTCGCCTTATCGACTTCAAGGTGGAGTTTGGCCGCCATTACGAAAATGAACTCATGCGCATTATTCTGGCCGATGAAATCAGCCCGGATAGTTGCAGATTATGGGACATTCGAACAAATTCCAAACTTGATAAAGACCTTGTTGGCAAAGACATAAACGAACTTGTTGAAGCCTATCATGAAGTAGCCCGCCGCCTTGGCATATTGTTTGAAAACGGACCTTCAAAGACCCAAGGCCCGGTATTGGTCAAAAACGACTGAAGTATAATTCTACACGGACAAAACTATGAAAGCCCTCGTAAAAGTAACTTTAAAAAACGGTGTTCTCGACCCTCAGGGAAAAGCCATTCATCAGGCTTTGGGCTCTTTGGGTTTTGACGGAATTGATCAGGTGAGACAAGGAAAACTGATCGAAATCGACCTGAACGAGAACGATGAAGCCAAAGCCCACGCTCAGGTTGAGAAGATGTGCGAAAAGCTTCTCGCCAATATGGTCATCGAAAATTACTCAATCGAACTGGAGGCCTCATGAAGGCGGCAGTCATCGTTTTTCCCGGCTCCAACTGTGACAGGGATGTCGCTGTCAGCCTGAAAGATGCCATGGGGACAGACGCTGATATGATCTGGCACGGGGACGCGGAAATTCCCAAAACCGACCTGATTGTCCTGCCCGGTGGATTTTCCTACGGCGATTACCTGCGCTGCGGGGCAATGGCTGCACAATCGCCGATTATGAAAGACGTGGTGGCAAAAGCAAACTCCGGCGTGCCGGTGCTGGGCATCTGCAACGGCTTTCAACTCCTGACCGAAGCAGGCCTCCTGCCCGGTGCCATGTTGCGCAACGCCAACCTGAAATACCTCTGCAAGGATGTACATTTACGCGTTGAGCGCAATGATACGATCTTCAGCCGTCATTACACGCAAGGTGATGTCATCAAAATCCCGATTGCCCATCATGACGGTAATTTCTTTGCCGACGCCAAAACACTGGCACAGTTAGAAGACCGCAACCGCATCGCCTTTCGCTATTGCGACAGCAACGGACAAATCACCGATGCGACCAACCCAAATGGTTCCGCCAACAACATTGCCGGAATTTACAATGAAAACGGAACAATTCTGGGCCTGATGCCCCATCCCGAACGTCTGGCTGACATACAATTAGGTGGTGTCGACGGAAAAACCATGTTCTCAAGCCTGGTGGAGACACTTCATTGACTACTGATAGCCCGATGGCGGAAGGAATTACACCGGAAATCATCGCCGAACACGGATTGAATCCACGCGAATACGCAGCCGTTTGTGACAGCCTTGGCGGTCGCGCGCCCAGCTATACCGAACTCGGCGTGTTTTCGGTGATGTGGAGCGAACATTGCTCATACAAATCATCACGCGTCTGGCTGGCAAAACTGCCAACCACCGGACCTCAGGTAATCTGCGGCCCCGGTGAAAATGCCGGTATCGTCGATATTGGCGATGGTCAGGCCGCTGTTTTCAAAATGGAAAGCCACAATCACCCGTCCTACATTGAGCCTTATCAAGGTGCAGCCACCGGTGTTGGTGGCATCATGCGTGATGTTTTCACCATGGGTGCGCGCCCGATTGCCAACATGAATGCCTTGCGGTTTGGCTCACCCGAACACCCAAAAACCCGCCATCTGGTTTCCGGCGTTGTCTCCGGCATTGGCGGCTATGGCAATTGCATCGGTGTGCCGACTGTGGGTGGCGAAGTTAATTTCGATAAGAGTTATGACGGTAATATCCTCGTCAATGCCATGTGCGTTGGTCTCGTCGATGCTGATAAAATTTTCTATGCCGCAGCTTCAGGTGTTGGCAACCCGGTGGTCTATGTGGGTTCCAAAACCGGCCGTGACGGTATTCATGGTGCCACCATGGCCTCAGCCGAATTCGATGATGACAGTGAAGAAAAACGCCCAACGGTGCAGGTTGGCGATCCGTTTACCGAAAAACTCCTGCTCGAAGCCTGTCTGGAACTGATGGCCGGGGACGCCATTATCGGCATTCAGGACATGGGGGCCGCCGGTCTCACCTCTTCCGGCGTTGAGATGGCCGACAAGGGTGGCGTTGGTGTTGAGCTAAATCTTGATCTGGTGCCGTGTCGCGAAGAAGAGATGACGGCTTATGAAATGCTGCTCTCCGAAAGTCAGGAGCGCATGTTGATGGTGCTGACACCGGGGCGCGAAGATGAAGCCCAAAAGATATTCGAAAAATGGGGTCTCGATTTTTCAGTTATCGGGGTGACCACGGATACCGGTCATTTTGTCACCAGACACAAAGGCGAAATCAAAACCGATATCCCGTTGGACACACTGGCCAACAATGCCCCCAAATACAGCCGGCTTTACACCATAGCTGCGGCACCTGCGAAGATAACCCTCGATGAGGTGCCTGCCCCCAATTCGCTCAGTGACACCCTGCTCAAGCTCATGGGCTCAGCCGATTTGTGCTCACGCCGCTGGGTTTGGGAGCAATATGACCACATGGTTATGGGCGACACTGTTGGCCGCCCCGGTGGTGATGCCGCCGTGGTGCGCATTCACGGTACCGATAAATCTCTCGCCATCACCACGGACGTAACGCCACGCTATGTGGCAGCGGATGCCATCGAAGGTGGCAAGCAGGCGGTAGCTGAGACCTGGCGTAATCTGAGCGCCACCGGGGCCACACCCCTGGCGATTACCGATTGCATGAATTTCGGCAATCCCGAACGCCCGGAAATCATGGGCCAGTTTGCCGGAGCTATTCGAGGCATGATAGAAGCCTGCGAAGCCCTCTCCTACCCCGTGGTTTCGGGCAATGTGTCCCTGTATAATGAAACCAACGGTCAGGCCATTTTGCCAACTCCGGCGATTGGCGGCATCGGGCTGATAAAGGATACCGAAATGCGCGCCAGCGCTGCCATTGGTGCCGAAGGCGACATCTTGTTGCTTATCGGTCCTGAGCGCGGCCATCTCGGACAATCGCTCTATCAACGCGATATTATTGGCACCGCTAAAGGTGCACCACCACCAGTTGACCTTGAAGAAGAACGTAAAAACGGTACTTTCGTCAGAGAACTCATTGCCGCAGGCGATGTCGCCCACGTCCATGATTGTTCTGATGGCGGTCTGTGGGTGGCGGTGGCTGAAATGGCGCTTGCCTCCAACATTGGCGTTGATATTTCGCTTGGGAACCAGGATTTACCGGCCCACGCAATTTTGTTTGGCGAAGACCAGGCGCGTTATATCCTCAGTGTCGATAAAGCCAAATCGCTTGAAATCCTTGAGGATGCCGAGGAAAACGGCATAGAGATACGCGAGTTGGGTTTTGCCCACGGTGACAGTCTGCATGTCGAAGGCGGTGATGAGGTAAAACTTGCCGATTTACGCCAGACCCATGAAAGCTGGTTGCCGGATTACATGAATACCGTCTAAACTTGAGACGAAGGAGCAAAACCCATGCCTATGCCCGCCGAAGATATCGTCGCCTACATCAAAGAGGCCATGCCCGATGCGCAAGTTACCATCAAGGACCTGGCTGGAGACGGAGATCATTATTCCGCCACCGTGATTTCATCTGCCTTTGAAGGCTTGAGCAAGGTCAAACAACACCAGATGGTCTACGCCAGTCTGCAAGGCCACATGGGCACCACATTGCACGCACTGGCATTGGAAACCAGAGCGCCTGACGCTTAAGTTGACCTTTGCGCCGGTTGGGCCTACATACCATTTAACGATATAAACCTCCTTATTGAAAAGTGAGCACGTGAAACTATGACAGATACAACTCAAGACTGGATTGGCGCCGAAGTAAAAAACAATGACGTGGTATTGTTTATGAAAGGCTCGCCCGATTTTCCCCAGTGCGGTTTTTCCGGCCAGGTAACCCAGATCCTCAATCACGTCGGCGTTGCCTTCAAAGCACACAATGTACTTGAGAGCGACCAACTGCGCGACGGCATCAAACAATTCACCAACTGGCCAACAATTCCGCAACTCTACGTCAAAGGCGAATTCGTCGGCGGCTGCGACATCATCCGCGAAATGTTCGAAAAAGGCGAATTGCGAAGCTTCTT
>CAZJUF010000230.1:0-5238 GCA_964549055.1 uncultured Hyphomicrobiales bacterium
AGCCGGTGCAGAGCATTGATCATCATCGGTTCAAAATGATCCCAGTCTTCCGGCAAAAGCTGAAAGGCAAAATCATCGCCAAGCCGGTCAGGGTCAATGGCTTTGCCAACAGGTTCAAAACAGCCGACAAGAAGCCCGCCGCTGTCATCGCGAATATAAAGGTGATTGTCGTGGTCAGATAAAGTCGGCATGTTGCCGGAAATGCCGTCAATGGGTTTGGTCAGCAGATAAAAATGCTCACATGACCATACGGGGATTTGCACGCCCGCCATCGCACCTGCCGTTCTGCTCCACAATCCGGTACACAAGGCAATCGCATCACATTTGACTGTACCCTGATCGGTTTCAACACCAACAACTTTTCCATGCCTGGTTAGAATTCCCGTGACGCCGGTGTTTTCGAAAACCCTGGCGCCGCGCGATTTTGCTCCCTTTACCAGTGCGGCACAAAGATCAGAGGGGCTGACCCGCCCATCTTCAGGTGACCAAACCGCGCCGACCACATCGTCTGCATTCATTAATGGCCAGCGTTCCAGAGCTTCATCACGGGAAATAGAAAAAGCTGGAACGCCAAACAGGTGGGCAAGTGTTTCCTGTCGTTTGATGTGTGTCAGGCGTTCTTCATTGGTCGCAATAGAAAGCGATCCCTTGTTGATCCAGCCGGTGGCCTGACCGGTTTCTTGTTCCAGGCTGGAATATAGCGACACAGAATACCGGATCAGGTCTGTAAGGTTTCGGGTCGAGCGTAAAGCCCGCACCTGGGCCGCCGAATGCCAGGTTGTGCCGGAAGTCAGTTGATTGCGTTCCAGCAAAATTGCATCGCTTACACCGGCTTTGGCCAGGTGATAGAGGGTCGAACACCCCATAACCCCGCCACCGATTACGACGACAGAACTATGGCAAGGAAGGGCCGTACTCATCCGCAAACTCTATCAAAAATTTTTCAGGTTTCCGTTGCAAACTATCGTTACATATGTTTCAATGATCGTGCAACACTGAAAATTATGTAACAAGTATTTATACAAATATGCAAGCAACCGCTTTGAATAATCGAATTGTTCAGCATTTTGACGACCTGAGTCCGCAATTGCGTCGGGCGGCGCAATATGTGTCCAAACATCCCGAAGATGTAGCGATGCGCTCCTTGCGGCAAATAGCCAGCAAGAGCGGTTTGACGCCACCGACATACTCACGGCTTGCCCGCGCAATCGGTTTTGATGATTATGAGGGGCTTCGTGATATTTGCCGAAATGAACTGCGCCAAACCCGCCTTAGTATGGCAGACCGTGCCGCATTACTGCAGGAAACCAATGAAAATAATCCAAAAATAGGCCTCGGATCATTCGCGACAATTCATGCGCAATCGGCGGTTTCCGGAATTCAACGTCTCCTGGATGAGATGGATGTTGGTCAATTGACCAAAGCAGCAGATCAGTTGGTTGCGGCGAAAAATGTGTATCTCATTGGCTCTTTGTGCGGTCGCACGATGGTTGAGTATCTTGCCTATATGACCCAGATGGTATCGCCAAACTGGCGGGTTGTCGGGCAGGGCGCTTCGTCTTCTTCGGGAATTTTGACAGGGGCGGGCGAGGATGATGTTTTGATCGCGATTGCCGCAGCTCCTTACGCCAGTGAGACGGTCAGGGCGGTTCAGCTGGTTGCCGATTCCAATGCAGGTGCTAATATTATTGTCATAACAGATGATCTATTGTCGCCCCTTTTAAAACATGCGAGCTACAGTTTTTTAATCCCCGCTGAAAGTTCGCTTTTTTTCCCTTCCCATGTCGCCCTGGTGACCTTTCTGGAAATTTTAACAGGAATGATTGTGCGACGGTTGGGTGAAGAGGGGCAAAACAGAATTAATGCCGTGGAACAATCAAGCCACGCCATTGGTGACTATTGGCAACAATAGTAAGAAAAGTTGAGTAATTTTAAGGGAGAACAAAATGTTCAAAAATTTAATGAAAATAGGAATATCGATGGCTGCTGTAGCGGGGTTCGCTGCAGTCACAACTTCGGCGACATATGCCGGCACACTTGAAGATATCTTTGCTCGCGGAAAACTGGTCGTTGGCGTAAAAGCGGATTATGCTCCCTGGGGCATGCGCGATGCCGATGGCAAGGTGGTTGGCATGGAACACGATATGATTGCTGATTTTGCCAAGCGTCTAAGCGCAAAAGCCGGCAAGACAATTGCTCTCGAAAAAGTTGTTGTTGTGGCTTCCAACCGGATGCAGTTCCTTGAGCAGGGTAAAATCGACATGTTCATTGCAACCATGTCCAACAAAAAGGGCCGCCGCAAAGTCGTCGGTATTGTGCAGCCGGACTATTATTCCTCAGGTGTGGCCGTACTGGCGCACAAGGATTCAGGGATTTCCAGTTGGGAAACTGTGAAAGGCAAGAAAATCTGCGGCATTCAAGGTGCCTGGTACAATAAGGAACACGGCCTCAAGAATGGTGCGGAAATTATCGCATTTAAAGGCGTTTCCGAAGTTGAAAAAGCGGTTCTTGATGGCCGTTGTGTTGGCTGGCTCTATGACGACAGTGCATTCATTCCACGCAAGGTAAATGCACCGGAAAAGTGGAAAGATTTCACCATTGCAACGCCGGTTGTCGCCAACGTGCCGTGGGGTGCTGCCGTTCGTCTGGCAGACCGACAGGCGCCGTTAGGCAAAGCGTTGTCAGAAGCTATCATTGCCTGGCACAAGTCGGGTCTGCTGGTTAAGCTTGAAAGCAAGTGGGGCATTCCCGCCACTGCCTGGCTTGCCGAGATGCAAAAGAAATGTAATGCTGGTGACAAGATCTGCAACGATAAATACGATGATGGCGAAAGCTATTAAGAACACATAATGTGAGGTCCGCCACGTTGCAAACGTGGCGGACCTGTTTTGTTTTGAATTCGCTGCCGGGGAGTAACGGGGTTGGATGTAATCTGGGAGTTCTTTAGATGGTTGTATGACACCCAGGGCATCAACCTGACGATTTTCTATGATGATCTGGATCGTGCCAGATTTCTCAAAGGCATATGGACGACCATACATTTGTCGTTTGTCTCAATCGTTATAAGCCTGTTGATTGGTGTTGCCGGGGCCTGGCTGCAAATGTCAAAAATGATCTGGCTTCGCAATATTGTGCAGGGGTACATCCAGTTTTTCCGAAATACGCCACCGCTCATCCAATTGTACTTTTTCTATTTCGCCGTCGATGCCGCCTTATCGTCTGTGCTTGGAATTAAAGGCGGCGTGCTTGACGGCTACGGCTGGGCGGTTGTTTCCCTGTCATTTTTTGCCGGTGCTTTTAATGTGGAGATTTTTCGCGCCGGTGTCGAAGCCGTGCCGAAATCTACCGTCGAAGCAGCAGAAGCCCTTGGCTATAATCGTCTTCAGGTTTACCGATACGTGACTTTGCCTTTGGCCTTCCGGGTATGCCTGCCAGCCCTCAATAATAATCTGATCAATCTTTTGAAAACCACAACGGTGGCTTACGCCATTGCGGTACCGGAAACCATATATGTTGCCAACCAGATCTGGTCAGATGAATACAATGTTCTTGAAATGATGAACGTGGTCTGGGTCATCTATATCTCGCTTGTCGGTTTTCTTGTGTGGTTGATGCATAAGTGGGAAAAATCATTAAAAGTACCGGGATTTGGCCAATGACGGGAAATCGCAATAACAAGTTTTCCCTTTACCAGGGGGCCACCGATCTGCCGGTAATAAAGCCGTTCATTTTGACAAATGGGCCCGGCTGGCAGATTGAAAATATTGTCAGTTTGGCCGGCAACCGAAAAATCGGTTTGGCGTTGTTGGCAATACTCTCTGCCTGGCTCATGATTGATGTGGCATATGCGCAACTTCAGGGCGACGTCAATCAGACCATCTTTCAAACTCTGGTAAAATGGACACCGTTGATGTTCATGGGACCGGAAGGGGAGTTTGGCGGGTTTATCCTCAATATTACTGTCAGCTTCATATCCATGGCGCTTGGCACATTTCTCGGCCTCTGGCTTGGTATCGGACAAGTATCGCCCAATTCATATATCCGGCGCACTTCCTGGGCGATAACCCAATTGTTTCGTAACTCTCCCTGGCTGGTCCTGCTGTTTTATTTTATGTTGTTGCTGCCATTTTCTGTCAAGATTGCGGGGCAGCAGATCGACATTCCCGGCTGGACAAAAGCAACTTTTGCACTGTCACTACCGATTATGGCAAATGTATCGGAAATTGTGCGTGGTGCTATTAGTTCCATCCCCACTGGTCAATGGGAGTCAGCAGAAAGCCTGGCTTTTTCCCGCACCCAGACAATGTGGCGAATTATCCTGCCACAATGCGTCAAACGAATGATCCCGCCGTGGATGAACTGGTATTGCATTTTGACCATGTCGACGCCTTTGATCTCGATCCTTGGTGTCAATGATGGCATGACCTTGACGCAGAACGCTCTGGCAGCAGAAGGGCGCAGTGAATTTCTGATCCCGATGTATTTATGGCTGATGGCGTGGTTCTTTGCCTATAGTTATCCCATAGCTTCATTGACCCGACGATTGGAGCGCCGCTTTGCTGTTGAAACATAGAAAGATGATGCCATGAATTTACCGGCATGGACCGTTGATCAACCTTTGATCTCAATTAAAGACGTACATAAATCATTTGGCGACCTTGAGGTTCTCAAAGGCATTTCACTGGACGTTATGAAGGGCGAGGTGATCTGCATTATCGGACCCTCTGGGTCTGGTAAATCCACCTTAATTCGCTGCATCAATGCACTGATTGATATTCAGGCGGGGTCTATTACCGTCGAAGGTCAACAGGTTCATGATGCCAATCTGGACAAGCTTGAGTTGCGCCAGAAAGTCGGCATGGTATTTCAACAGTATAATCTGTTCCCGCACAAAACCGCACTTGAAAATATTATGATGGCACCGGTAGTGGTGCTTAAGGAAAATCAGGAAGAAGTCGAAACACGAGCCCGGAAACTGATTAAAAAAGTTCGGCTCGAAGGCAAGGAAGACAGCTATCCCGGCGAACTTTCAGGCGGCCAGCAACAACGTGTTGCCATAGCCCGCTCACTCGCCATGAGGCCCGACGTCATGCTGTTCGACGAGGTTACAGCAGCGCTTGACCCTGAAACCGTAAAGGAAGTTCTGGTCACCATCAAAGAGCTTGCAGCTGACGGCATGACCTGCATTCTGGTAACCCATGAAATGGGCTTTGCCCGAGAGATTGCCGATCACATTTA
>CAZJUF010000231.1:0-5226 GCA_964549055.1 uncultured Hyphomicrobiales bacterium
CCTACTCCAGATCTTCGACGTCTGTGGTGGCGGCACCATCTATACGTTGGGACAGCGATGCGGCGATGAAGGCGTCGAGATCGCCGTCAAGGACGGCTGAGGGATTGGTGCTTTCGATACCTGTTCTCAGGTCTTTGACCAGTTGATAGGGTTGCAGGACGTAAGATCTGATCTGATGGCCCCAGCCGATTTCTGATTTCGAATCCTCTTGTGCCTGGGCTGCATCTTCGCGCTGCTTTAATTCTGCTTCATAAAGACGCGACCTGAGCATTTCCCAGGCGGTGGCGCGGTTTTTGTGCTGGGAGCGCTGGTTTTGGCATTGCACCACAATACCTGTTTCTATGTGCGTGATGCGCACGGCACTGTCGGTGGTGTTAACATGCTGGCCACCAGCACCACTGGCACGGTAGGTGTCGATACGCACATCGCTTTCGCTGACATCGATTTCAATGGTGTCATCAATAACGGGAAACACCCAGATTGAGGCAAATGATGTGTGGCGGCGGGCATTTGAATCAAATGGCGAGATGCGCACCAGACGGTGAACGCCTGATTCCGTCTTCAGCCAGCCATAGCTGTTGTGGCCTTTAATCAGTATTGTTGCTGATTTAATTCCCGCTTCCTCACCCGCACTGGTGCCGATAATTTCAACCTTGTGGCCTTTACTCTCAGCCCAGCGAATATACATGCGCATGAGCATCTGCGCCCAGTCCTGGCTTTCCGTACCGCCAGCGCCTGCATGTATTTCGACGTAGGCATCATTGCTGTCAGCTTCGCCCGAAAGCAGGGTTTCAAGTTCTTTTTCGGCCGCCACCTTGTGCAGCTTTTTTATGGCATCTTCAGCTTCGGTAACAATCTCCTCATCACCTTCGGCTTCGCCAAGTTCAATCAGTTCGAGATTATCAGCAACGCCATTTTCCAGCTCGCGGCAAGCCTTGATGGCACTTTCGAGTTCCTGGCGGTGGCGCATGGTTTTTTGCGCCTGTTGAGGGTCATTCCAAAAATCGGGATCTTCGGCGCGCGCGTTTAATTCGTCCAGGCGCTGGTCAGCTGTATCCCAGTCAAAGATGCCTCCTCAGCAGTTCCAGGGACTGCTTGATGTCGTCGACCATAGATTGAATTTCAGCTCGCATGGAAATGCCCCTCAAATTTTCTTATTATGTTGAAAAAAACCGCGCGATCCTAATAAAGACCGCCGGTGCCGGAGGTGAAATATTCCGAAGGTGGATCTTCGACCTCAAATTCTTCACTGCCAAGTATCACATTATCAAAACCGGGCTGGGTCCCGGGCTTGAAAGCCTCGAGAATAACACCCTCTTCGCCCAATGCAGCCATTTGGCCGGTGTCCACATTAACAGGTATGAGGTTGATGCCATCTGGAATACGGAAAGGTTGGCCCGGCTTGCCGGCCAGTGCCTTTATCATGAAATCGCGAAAAACCGGTGCGGCCAGCTGGCCACCGGTGGCACCGCGTCCCATGGGTTTTGGTATATCAAAGCCGATAAAGACGCCGACGGCCAAATCCGGTGAGAAGCCTACAAACCATGCGTCTTTTTCTTCATTGGTGGTGCCGGTTTTGCCGCCCAGTGGTTTGCCTACCGCTTTAACAGCCGAGCCGGTTCCGCGTTGCACAACACCTTCGAGCATAGAAGTTATCTGGTAAGCGGTATGGGGATCAATTATCTGCTCGCGATTGTCGGCAAGCACGGGCTCATCTTGTCCCTGCCAGCTTTCAACCGCACACTGGTTACACTGCCGGTCATCGCGACGATAGATGGTGCGGCCATACCTGTCCTGAACCCGGTCAATCAAGGTGGGAGTTATTTTTTTGCCCCCATTTACCAGCATGCCAAAACCGGTTGTCATTTTAAGTAACGTTGTTTCACCAGCGCCCAGGGACATGGAGAGTACAGGGGACAGATCCTTGTAAAGTCCAAAACGCCGGGCATAATCTGCCACCGTGTCCATTCCTATATCCTGAGCCAGGCGAACCGTCATGACATTTCGGGACCGCTCAATGCCCTTGCGCAAGGTCGATGGGCCGCTGAATTTACCGCCATAGTTTTTGGGCCGCCAGATGCCAAGTGAATTGCCCTGATCAACAGCAAGCGGTGCATCCATAACCAGACTGGAAGGCGTGTAGCCCTGTTCAAGTGCTGCGGCATAGACAAAGGGCTTGAAAGCGGAGCCCGGCTGGCGTTCGGCCTGAACCGCCCGGTTGAACTGGCTGCTGGCGTAGCTGAAGCCGCCGACCAATGCATATATACGCCCGGTATGGGGATCAAGGGCAACAATACCGCCGTCGACCTTGGGTACCTGCATCAGTTTCCATCGGGTTTTGCTTTTTTCCAGCGGAGCAACATAGACAACGTCACCCGGTTCAAGGACGTCACTGGCTTTTTTAATCTTTTTGCCAACACTCCCGCCTTTTTTGGTAGGTATTGCTTTTCGCGCCCACATCAATTCCTTCAGCGGTATTTCAGCTGTGATGCGCTCATTGGACAATTTACCGCTTTCCAGTTTTTGCGGTTGCAGGCCAATTTTCACCACTTTTTTCGACATGCTCAATACAACGGCCAGCCGCCACGGAGCGATATCGCCAAGCGCTTTAATTTTACCGACTTTGGGGCCCCAGTCACCCTGATAGGAGATATTGGTAATTGCCCCGCGCCAGCCTTTACGGCGGTCATAGGCTACCAGACCGTCGACAAGGGCATTGCGTGCCCATATCTGCATTTGCGGGTTGAGAGTTGTGCGCACGGAAAGGCCGCCTTCATAAAGCTTTTTCTCGCCGTACAAAGTGATGATGCGGCGGCGCACTTCTTCAGCAAATGAATCAGCGGCAAAAAGCCGGGCCCCATAGGGTCGCAAACTGACCTCAAGATCTTTGGTTTTCTCAACTTTTGCCTGTTCAGCGGTGATATATCCGTTTTCCACCATCCGGTCCATGACCCAGTTACGACGGGTGAGCGCACGCCTGGTCTGCTTGAAAGGATGATAATTGGTCGGTGCCTTTGGCAGGGCGGCAAGATAGGCCATTTGCGCAATCGACAGTTTATCCAGCGGCTTGCTGAAATAATTTAGCGCGGCTGCAGCAACACCGTAAGAACCCAACCCCAGATAGATTTTATTGAGATACAGTTCCAATATCTGATCTTTGGAAAACGCCTGTTCAATCCGCAGGGCCAACAGTGCTTCTTTAAGCTTTCTTTCAATCGTCCGATCGCTGCTTAAAAGGAAGTTTTTGGCAACCTGCTGAGTGATTGTTGAAGCGCCAACAAGACGTTTTGAATTGCTGGCATTTTTCACATTGACCAAAATTGCGCGAATGATGCCCCGGACATCGATGCCATTGTGTTCGAAAAAATTCTTGTCTTCAGCCGATAGCATGGCTCTGATCATGAGATCGGGAATGGCATTGATGGGCACATACAATCTGCGTTCGCGGGCGTATTCAGCTAACAACTGGCCATCACCTGCGTGGATTCGCGTCATTACCGGCGGCTCATATTTTGCCAGCGCGTCATAATTGGGCAAATCTCTTGCCACATTCCAGACAACGAGACTGACAGCCGCCATGCCAGCAAGAAACAATATGCTGCCAGCACCAAACAGATAACTTAAAAAGCGGATCATTGTGTTGGATTACACCTTTGAGCTTTTAGGGTCAAAACCCTTATCGAACGTGTTGATCACCTGATTATGACCTAGCGTATAAATATGGCAAACCCGGGGCCATTTAAAGCTGTGAATTGAAACATTCTCTTCCCTTACCAGTTCAACCACCAGTTTGTATATGACCTTATCAGGTACCAGGCAATCGCATAGGCGCTACGATTTAAAGTATTTGTCTATTGATTTGGCGACGGATCGGGAAACCTTGCGGCGCCAATTCTGTGATTTAAGTAATCTCGCATCCTGGCCATTGCTCAAAAAGCCAAGCTCAATCAATACAGAAGGAATATCAGGCGCTTTAAGAACTGCAAAGCCGGCAAACCGGTGCGGCTTGTTATTTATTTTGGTGACGCCTTTAAGTCCCTTGACTACCGTTTGAGCGAAAAATATCGAATGGTTTTTTGTTTCCCGTAACACCAGATCGATAAGAATATCGGTTACCACATCATTTTCCCGGCCAAGATCTACTCCGGCGATGATGTCCGAGCGGTTTTCCTTCCGCGCCAGAGCCGCAGCTTCAACATCCGAGGCTTTTTCAGATAATGTATATAACGTCGTCCCACGAACATAGGATCGATTGACCGTGTCGGCGTGAATGGAGATGAACAAATCCCCGTCATTCTTGCGAGCAAACTCCACGCGTTTACGCAACGGTATAAAGGTGTCATCTTCCCGGGTCATCAAGACGTGATAGCGACCTGTTTTTACCAGAATTTCCTTCAATATCCGGGCAACCGAAAGAACAATTCTCTTTTCTTGTACGCCCCGCGGATCAACCGCACCCGAATCAATACCGCCGTGGCCGGGATCAATAATAATGGTTTTTTTCGCCCGCTTTTTGCTTACCCGATCGTTTTTTTTGTTAAATTCTGGGATGATAGTACCGCGGGGTTTTGGAACGGGGATGGGAATTCCTGCCAATTTTGCGGCACTGGACTGCGCCTGCAACTGGCTTTTACGATTTTTCAGAAAAGTTTTTTTGTCCGTTTTAACAATATCGACCACCAGCCGCGCCGGCTTTTGGTTTCTGGCCGGGATTACGAACGATTTCTGAATAAGAACCGGTGCACTGGTGTCAATTACGATGCGAGAGCGACCAGGCGAAAAAAGGCCAAAGCGATACCCGGTCACCAGCCCGCGCCCTGAAGACCCCTGCCCCGGTGGCAACTGGAAGTTAACTTCCGGCAGATCTATAATAACGCGATACGGATCGGGCAAAACATATACGGCGTAGCCGATAGAATCTGAAATATCGACAACAAAACGGGTGCGCTGTTTATCGCCGCCCAATCGCGCATTAGAGGCTTGCGGGATGATTTGATCTTCTTTGAGTTTAGCGATTGCGCCAGCCGGCGTAAAAACCCAGCCGGAAACGATCATAAAAATCACCAGAAACCGTCGCACACCAACCAGAAGGCGAATTACTTCAGCAAAACAACTTTTAATGTTAATAAAATTAATTTTCACGAGCGCTCCCAGACTGTCTGGGTAATTTTATCGGCTCTGAATACTAACGTATACATGGTGGTTTCCCGCATTATTCCAGACGAA
>CAZJUF010000232.1:0-5214 GCA_964549055.1 uncultured Hyphomicrobiales bacterium
AAAACTCACAGTCCCGATGATCGCCTTCTTCCTGCCAGTAATTTTCGTCGTAATCCTGGGCCCGGCAGTCATCAAGGTCATGGCGCTTTAAGCAAAATTTGGGTGGGTTTGTAACCTATAAAATGCAACGCGCATTTGGGTTACGCCTTCAACTAAAACAAAACCGTGCCTTATTGAGACTGCACGCCCGGTAAGTCGATCGATGCTGTTTTTCTGCCGCTGGCTACCGGATTGATCCTTAAGGGGCCGTTGGCGACGGTCCTGCGTTTTGCTTTGCGCGGGGTGGATTTGGCAATTCTGGTTTTGCTGGACAGTTTCTGCCAGGTTCCCGGTTGTGACAGCATGGTTTTTAAGTATGCGATATTGACGTTCGTATCTTCCGCACTGAGAACACCGGTTGAGGCTTGGGCTGATTGATCAAACTTACCGCTCAGGCCCAGAACAAGGGCAAGGTTTCTCTTGACTTTAGGCTGTGCACCGTTGGCCGTTGCGGCGCGGCGAAGATAGGTTTCAGCCTTTGCCAAATCGCCTTCCATGGCATAAGACAGCCCGATATTATTCAAAACCGATGGCTGGTTTGGCTTCAGATTGAGCGCTGATTTATAATAATCGCGAGCGCGCGAATATCGCTTCATCTTGTCCAGCGTAATGCCTTGCGCTGAATAGATGCGCCAGTCCGGCTGGCCAAGTGTTTGCGCCCGGTTGAGGTTTAGCATTGCCTGTTTATACTGTCCCGCCGTCGACAGGGCTTTGCCGAATTCGGCAATAACGGCCTGATTTTTAGGTGCCTTCAAAGCGGCCTGTTGCAAAACCTGCACCGCCTTCTGGTTTGATCCTTCGGCTCTCAAGCTGCGGGCATAATTGATCGCAATGCCTGGGTCAGTTGGTTTTTTCTGCCATTTTGCCGCCCACATGTTGGACTGTTGCAACAGCGCGGATTTTGAGCCCGTGCTGCCGCTGACAAAATTAGCATCATTCATTGATGCGCTATCCTGGGATTTGTTGCCAAGGGCACAGGCACTGGTGGCTTGAGCCAGAATTATGACGCCAAAGATTGAAATGAAGCGTCTGGAGGAACTGGGGCGGCGCAGTACTTGTGGCATGTGTGGATACCGAATAAACTATTTAAACTGACAGTTTCCTGTATGAATCTCTTGTGGCAAGGTTCAGTTTGCAGTTTATAGGTCAATAAATCATTAACCATGTGTGTTAGGATTCTATACATTCATTGGGGATTTGCTTCGACTGTCCTAGAGATTGAATTTGGCGCTAAACCGGAATTGGGATCAAATGAGTGCGAACCGGAAAAAACCAGGAAAACTTGCGCAGGCGCGGGCCAAACGCATGGCAAGGTCACTGCAGCAGCAAGGCATTTTCAGTCGTGCCAAAAAGGCACTTCCAACGTTTCTGGTAGGCCTTGTTATTATTTCCGGACTGGTGGGAGCCTTCGTGCTTTGGCGCAGTCCCTCCGTATTGCCGGTGGCCGAAGAAAAGGTCCGGTTTTTTCAGATAGCCACAGGTTCCGTCGGTGGCACCTATTTTCCTGTGGGCAAGGCTATTGCGACTGTGATCAGCAAGCCACCGGGTGATGTTAGTTGTGAAAAGGGCGGAAAATGCGGTGTCGATGGCCTCATCGCCATCGCCAAGGCAGCTCCGGGCTCAGTTGCCAATGTTCGCGCCGTTAGCGGTGGAACGGTCGAATCAGCCTTTGCCCAGGCTGATATTGTTACCTGGGCTTATGAAGGCAAAGGCCCGTTTGAAAAAGACGGGGAATTCAAAAACCTGCGCGTTATTGCCAGCCTTTATCCTGAAGCGGTTCATCTGGTGGTGGCAAAAAGTTCCGGTATCAAGCGAATAGAAGACTTGCGAGGCATGCGTGTTTCCATCGACCGTGTGGGCTCAGGCACGCGCATTGACGCGCTTTCGATCCTCAAAGCCTATGGTATTTCGCAAAAAGACATCATTGCCCACAGCGTTGATGCCTCTCAAGCGTCGGACCTCATTTTGTCAGGCGAGCTGGATGCTTATTTTCTTATTGCCGGGACCCCGTCTCTGGTTATATCTGATCTGGCGGAACGGTCCAAAATCAATCTCATTCCAATTTCCGGCAGCCCTGCCAATAAGCTGAAATCTGATAACCGTTATTTTGTCACCAAAACCATAGCGGCGGGAACCTATAAAGGTCTGGGCGAAATTGAAACCCTGTCGGTGCAGGCTTTGTGGATCACCAATGTCAAGACCAACAGAAAACTTGTTCGCAAAATCCTCTCAGCCCTGTGGCGTGAAGAAAACAGGAAGACCTTCCTCAAGGGTCACGCCAAGATGGAATTGATAACACCGCAAAGCGCAACAGAAGGTGTTGCCATACCGCTCCATCGCGGTGCGCGCGACTATTACATCAAGCAGGGCATTTTGAAGCGCTGAAATTTACCGGGAGAAAAATACTTGTCTGAAATCTGCGTCAAACTAAAGCCTGGAAAACGGCCGGGCTCGACAATTTGCCCCATTCATGCAGTCACAATCAAAAGCTTTAAACAAAAGCAAAAAGAGCTAACCACAGCCCAGAAAAACTGGCTTGGCGTTGAAGGTTTCAAAGGCAAGCCAGGTGATTTTGCTCTGGTGCAAAATGCCACCGGCAAACTCGATTGCGTGTTGTTTGGCATAACGGAAACGGATCAAGGCAATACCAGCCTCGACCTGACACCGGGCAAACTGGCGACATTATTGCCGCAGGGCCGTTATCGATTCGCTTCCGGAATTAGCAGTGAAGCCGATGCCGCTCTGGCCTGGATGCTCAGTGCCTATGATTTCAAACGCTACAGCGGCACGCCCAAATCCTGGCCGCAGCTTGTTGTCGGCGCAAAAGTCGACCTTGAGGAAATCGAGCGTATCGCCACCGGGGTCAATCTCGCCCGCGATCTCATCAACACCCCGGCCAATGATATGGGCCCGAAACAACTGGAAGCAGCGTTACGCAAACTGGCCAAAACCCACAAAGCCAGCCTGTCGGTCATTCGCGGGGATAATCTTCTCAAAAAAAACCTGCCGCTTGTCCATGCGGTTGGCCGCGCCAGCGATCAGGCACCGCGCCTGCTGGATATGAAATGGGGCAATGCACGCGCACCAAAAGTAACGCTTGTTGGAAAAGGCGTGTGTTTCGATACCGGGGGATTGAATATCAAGCCCGGCAATTCCATGGCGCTGATGAAAAAAGACATGGGGGGTGCCGCCAATACAATTGGTCTCGCCGCCATGATAATGGCAGCTGGTCTGCCGATACGGTTACGGCTGATTATACCGGCGGTGGAAAACAACATATCCGCCAATGCCTATCGGGCCGGTGATGTATTTCCATCGCGCAAGGGTTTGAGCGTTGAAATCGGCAATACGGACGCTGAAGGCCGTCTTGTCCTTGCCGATGCACTGGCGCTGGCGGATGAGGAAAAACCCGATCTGCTCATCGATATGGCAACACTGACGGGTGCCGCACGCGTTGCCATGGGGCCGGACCTGCCACCGTTTTATTGTGACGATAACGACCTTGTTGCCGACATTGCCCAAGCCGCAAAAAACACCGCTGATCCCCTATGGCAAATGCCATTCTGGGATCGTTATGATCATTGGCTCGACAGCAAGATTGCCGATGTCAATCATATCACCACCGGCGGCTTTGCCGGATCCTTAACAGCTGCCCTGTTTTTGCGGCGCTTTGTCGAGCACGCCAGATCTTACGTTCATTTTGATATTTATGGCTGGACCCCGGCACCTCTTCCCGGTGCCCCATTCGGCGGTGCCGCCCAGGGCATTCGCGCACTCTATGCAGTTATCAAGAACAGATATGGCAAAAGCTGACCATCTGACTTGCAGTCTAGCCTAAACCATGATTAAAATAATTCGGTACCGAAATAACACTTGTGGATGATTTAACGAGGCGACCATGGGTATAGAGCTATCCCTTTCTAACGCACTGTGGCTGTTGCACGACATTTCCCAGGATATGGTGCACGACGAAGACAAGGAATTGTCACCGCGCCAGTTGACAATTCTCCTCACGGTCTATCTGGAAACGCCACCGCACACGGTGCGTGGTCTGGCCAGAAAACTCAATGTTTCCAAACCTGTGATCACCCGCGCTCTTGATGCCATGAGCGTTGCCGGCTATCTCAAGCGCCGCCGTGACAAGGAGGATTTGCGCAATGTGCTGGTGCAGCGCACCGTGGCGGGCGCACTTTATCTCGAAAAGCTGGCGGAGATTGTACAAACCCGCACAGCTGAACTCAGAACCTGAAACTGTCGCGGACAGCCAATATGGCCAATGATCCAAGAATGACGCCTGCCCGCAGTGATGTCGCCGCCCTGCATCTGCAAGGTGTTGTTACAGCGAAACGCTATGTGCCCGGTGTTGAATATCAGGTGATAGAAAATGCAGCCCCGCTGCGCCAGCACCCGCGCCCCGATGCCCCCTTGTTGACGCAAGCCCTGTTTGGCGAGCGCGTCATGGTTTACGAGAAAAACGAAGGCTGGGCCTGGTGTCAGCTAGAAATCGATGGCTATGTCGGCTACCTGCCGTTTCAGGCCCTGTCACAACGTTTAGCCACGCCCACCCATCGCGTCAGCAAGTTGCGCACATATATCTACCCCGAACCCGATATTAAGTCCGTGCCGCTGGATTTGGTGTCTATGGGATCGCGCTTGTGTGCTGTGTCTACTGAAGACAGGTTCACTCAACTGGATAACGGTGGCTTCGTCTTTTCCGACCACATTGCTCTGGCCACCGAGTATGACAGTGATTTTGTTGCCATAGCCGAAATGTTCAAAGGAACACCTTATCTCTGGGGTGGCAAAACCTCGCTTGGTCTGGATTGTTCCGGCCTTGTGCAAGTGTCATTAGCCGCGTGTGGAAAAGTGGTTTTGCGCGACAGTGATATGATGCAGGAACAACTGGGCGTTGAAATTCCACTGACATCGGAACTGACAGGTCTTGAGCGCGGTGATCTGGTTTTCTGGCCGGGTCATGTGGCAATTATGTGCGATGCCGATATCATCGTTCACTCAAACGGCTACCATATGACCACGGTTATTGAACCTGCAAAAGTTGCCCGCGACAGAATTGCCAGTCTTTTTGGCGAGATTTCAGTGATCAAGCGCCTTCTTGCCTGACCCCCTCATCCGACGCCTTCGGCGCCACCTTCTCCCCTTGCGGGAGAAGGTGGC
>CAZJUF010000233.1:0-5188 GCA_964549055.1 uncultured Hyphomicrobiales bacterium
TGCCGCCCCACAAGGCAAAAACCGTGCCCCAATAAGCACCTTTGCGCAATACATAGACTGAAGCGCGCCGGAGAAACCCGGGCGGTTTTTCCGTGCTAGATTTACCGGCTGATCGCGCACGGGTTTTTTTCGGCCCACGGCGGCGGTTTTCAGACTTCTTTGACCAACCCCACACCATGTAATTTCAAGCCCTTACACACACTGGCATCGTCGATGATGCCTCACCTGATACAGACTAAAAGGGCTTCTTTAAGGGTCTATTAATATTTTGAAGATTTTCGAGGAAAGATAGTGGTTTTGGCTGTGGGTTTTTGGGGGGTGAAGTTGTTAGAGGCGCTGTTTTTTGAGGCGCTCAAGCGGCGCGCAGCCTGCAGCCTTAGCGGCGCTTGAGCGTCACTTTTAAGAACACCTCTAAACATCCAGATTGGCAACTGCCAGTGCGTTCTCCTGAATGAATTCGCGACGGTACTCAACCACGTCTCCCATCAGTTTGGCAAACATGTCATCGGCCTCATCTAATTCGCGTACATGTACCTGAAGCAGGGTTCTGATGCTTTCATCCAGCGTGGTTTCCCACAGCTGGTCCGGGTTCATTTCGCCCAGACCCTTATAGCGCTGAAGGCTCAGGCCCTTTTGCCCGACCGACAGCACCGCTTCAAGCAAATCTGTCGGCGAATGGATTTCAATTGCTACATCTTTGCGTCTCAAGGTTGCCGGCTGGCCATAAATTGATTGTAGATGTTCGGCCTTTTGATTGAGACGCCGCGCATCCGCTGAACCAATCAGAGCCCCATCGATTAAATGTACTTCGGTGACACCGCGCAATTCACGGGTGAATGTAAGGCCACCATCATCAGTGACCGAGCCTTGCCACCCACGTTCCAGTTCATCACTCAACAGATCGAGGCGCTGCGCAATATAGTTGGCGGCTTCATTGGCCTTGTCTGGTTCCAGCAACCGTTCAGGATTGAGGGCACCGGAAATGGCCACTTGCTCGACCACAAATTTCGCATAGCGCGAGTGCAGGGCATCAAGGGCCGAGCGTATTTTTATGGCATCAACAACGATTTCCCGCAAATCTGCGCCAGCGCGTTCTTCACCTGACCCAAGCGTTAAAACCGCATCTTCGAGACCGGCGTCAATCAGGTAGTTTTCCAGCGCATCTTCATCTTTAAGATATTGCCCGGATTGCCCCCGTTTTACCTTATACAGCGGTGGCTGGGCGATATAAAGATGTCCGCGCTCAATAATCTCCGGCATCTGACGAAAGAAAAACGTCAAAAGCAGCGTTCTGATGTGCGCACCATCCACATCCGCATCGGTCATGATGATGATCTTGTGGTAGCGCAGTTTTTCAATATTGAAATCTTCCCGGCCAATGCCCGCGCCCAGGGCAGTTATCAAAGTGCCGATTTCGGTTGAGGACAGCATTTTATCGAACCGCGCGCGCTCCACATTGAGAATTTTACCGCGCAGGGGCAGCACTGCCTGGTTTTTACGATTTCGTGCCTGCTTGGCTGAACCACCGGCACTGTCTCCTTCGACAATAAACAATTCTGATTTGGCTGGATCACGTTCCTGGCAATCGGCAAGTTTTCCTGGCAGGCTGGATATGTCGAGTGCGCCTTTGCGCCGGGTCAAATCGCGGGCTTTTCGCGCAGCTTCACGCGCCGCAGCGGCCTCGACAATTTTCATGACAATTGATTTGGCCTCAGCTGGATGTTCTTCAAACCACTGGCTCAACGCTTCACCAACAGCACTTTCGACAATCGGCCTCACTTCAGATGAAACCAGTTTGTCTTTGGTCTGGCTCGAAAACTTCGGATCAGGCACTTTGACAGACAAAACACACGTAAGCCCTTCGCGCGCATCATCGCCGGTGAGCGAGACTTTCTCGCGCTTGGCGATACCCGAAGACAGGGCATAACTATTGATGGTGCGGGTCAGTGCTCCGCGAAATCCGGCCAGATGGGTGCCGCCATCGCGCTGGGGGATATTGTTGGTAAAGCACAGAACATTTTCATGATAGCTGTCATTCCACCACATGGCGACTTCGACGCTCAACCCATCGCGCTCGGCACTAACGAAAATGGGTGTATCAAGCACCGGTGTTTTGGCACGATCGAGATAGCGCACAAAGGCTTCAAGGCCACCATCGTAATGCAATTCTGCCACAATGGGTTCGACGCCGCGATTATCACTCAGGTTGATCTGCACGCCCGAATTAAGAAAGGCCAGTTCTCTTAAGCGATGTTCAAGCGTGGCAAAATCAAACTCCACCATGGTGAACGTATCGGTTGAAGGCAGGAAGGTTACCTCCGTTCCGGTCTTGCCTTGCGCCGATCCAACCACCTTCAAAGGTCCGTCAGCATCGCCGTGAGTAAAAGTCATCTGATGGGCTTCGCCCTTGCGCCAGATCGTTAAGGTGAGCTTTTGGCTCAGCGCATTGACAACCGAAACGCCAACTCCGTGCAGACCGCCGGAAATCTTGTAGGAATTTTGATCGAATTTTCCACCGGCATGAAGCTGGGTCATGATGACTTCGGCAGCAGAAATGCCTTCTTCTTCATGCATGTCTGTCGGAATTCCGCGACCATTGTCGCGCACGGTTACCGAGCCCTCGGCGTTCAAAATAACGTCCACTGTGTCGCAATGACCGGCGAGCGCTTCATCAATGGCATTATCAACCACTTCATAGACCATGTGATGCAGCCCGGAACCGTCATCCGTATCACCGATATACATGCCCGGGCGTTTACGCACAGCTTCCAGGCCTTTCAGAACCTTGATTGAATCCGCGCCATAATCTTCTTGATTGGCGCCGTCATCTTTATTTTCAGTTTTATCGGTCATTTTATTCCTAATCCAACTTCGTCGTATTGCCGCAGCATCTGTCAGCTCATAACCGGTTCGATTGAACCTTGATCAATTCGATAACACTGCGCCTGCGCAGCGATGGCTTCGAACAGATGTTCATCGGTTCCCGTCATCCACGCTTGCGTGCCCAGAGCCAGCACCGCCTCAAACATTGCCGCTCTGCGCCTTTGATCCAGATGAGCGGCGATTTCATCCAGCAACAGCAGGGGCGCATATCCGTTCCACACCCCTTTTATCACAAATCCATGCGCTAAAACCAACCCGATTAGCAAAGCTTTTTGCTCGCCGGTAGAGCATAGAGACGCCAGCATGGCCGAGGGCTTGTGGTGAACGATTAAATCAGTTCGATGCGGCCCACTCAAAGTGCGCCCGGCACGGGCGTCACGATCACGCGAATCAGCCAGTATCTTACGATAATTTTCTTCAACTTTCACGGCCGGATTTTCATTCAGATGTTTTTCCAGCTCACCTTCAAGCACAAGCGTTGCCCGCGGGAACTCCGCCACCGGGCTGTGATGATCGTCATTGAATGCTTCAAGACAGATGACCGCTTCGCGCCGTGCTGCGGCAATGGCGATAGCCGCTTCAGCCATTTGCATTTCGACGGCCTCGAGCCATTTGGCATCGGGGTTGATTTCCTCGAGCAGCCGATTTCTCTCGCGCATGGATTTTTCAAACCCCAAAACCCGGCTGGCATGATCACGATCAAAGGCTGAGACCAGACGGTCTAAAAACCGCCGCCGGTCGGATGCGGGCCCGGTAAACAGGCGATCCATGGCCGGTGTCAGCCAGATGATTTTGAAATAATTACTCAAAACACCTGAGCCCGAAACAACGTCACCATCAATGCGCACCTCACGGCGATTGCCGCTGTCATTGGTGCCGCTGAGCCCGGTGCCAACCTCGAAGGTGCCATCGGGACCGCATAAAGTAGCGGCAATGCCCCATTTTCCAGCAGCGCTTTGGCGTGACAGATCGCTGAAAGCTGTGCGCCTGAGCCCGCGGCCAGGGACAAATAACGATATGGCTTCAAGCAGATTGGTTTTGCCGGCGCCATTTTCACCAAACAGCACCACCGGTCCAGGCCCGGTTTTAAGTTCAGTGCGCAAATAGTTGCGAAAATCAGTCAAAACCAGCCGGTTTAAAAACAACCGGTCAGAATATGTCTTTGCAGTCTCGGGCATTGTGTTGACCAGGCCCAATGGCATCTATACCCGCATGGGCATGAGCACATAAAGCGCTGAGCCGTCATTATTGTCGCGCACAATTGCCGGTGAGCCTGAGTCAGCCAGCAGGAACCTGGCATTGTTGCTTTCAAGCTGAGAGGTTATATCGAGCAGGTAGCGCGCATTAAACCCTATTTCCAGATCCTCGCCATCAAAAGAAGACGCAACTTCTTCGGTCGCACTGCCGCTGTCAGGATTATTGACTGACAGGACCACTTTATCTTTTTCAATCAACAGTTTGACTGCCCGGCCGCGCTCGCTGGAAATGGTTGATACGCGATCAACCGCCTGAGCAAACAGGCTGCTGTCAACTTCGAGGACATTTTCATTGCCTTGGGGAATAACGCGTTCGTAGTCGGGAAAAGTACCATCAATCAGTTTTGATGTCAGAACAATATTGGCGAATGCGAAGCGGATCTTCGTATCAGACAGTGAAATCTCCACATCATCTTCTACATTTTCCAGCAATTTGTGCACTTCGAGCACGGCTTTGCGCGGCACAATAATGCCTGGCATGCCAGCCGCACCTTCAGGCAGCGGCAATTCGACCTGGGCCAGCCTGTGGCCGTCGGTGGCAACCCCGCGCAAAAAGGCGATATTGTCTTTTTCGACCTCATGCAGATAGATGCCATTGAGGTAATAGCGCGTTTCTTCCGTAGAAATCGCAAACCGGGTCTTGTCAATGAGCCGGGCAAGATCGGCGGCGTTAACTTTGAATGTATGGGACAACTCACCAGCGGTGAGATCAGGAAAATCTTCCTGCGGCAACGCTTGTAAGGTAAATTGCGAACGACCGGCATACAAAGTTACGCGATCATCGTCGCCACTTTGTTCAAGTTCAAGTTGCGCACCATCGGGCAGTTTACGCACGATATCATAAAGCATATGCGCATTAGCCGTAACACCGCCAGCCTGAGCCACATCTGCGCTGGTGGTTTCAACAATCTCGAGATCAAGATCAGTCGCTGTCAATTGTACACTGCCAGCATCCGCTTTAAGCAGAACATTCGACAGGATAGGAATGGTATTACGCCGTTCCACCACGCTTTGAACGTGGTTCAATGATTTTAAAAACGCTGCACGTT
>CAZJUF010000234.1:0-5120 GCA_964549055.1 uncultured Hyphomicrobiales bacterium
CGGGCAAGAACAGAGCTTAAGCGATGTGCTGGCACTGGAAAAACAGCGGCACGGTCATATTCTCATTGTCGAGGATAATAAAACCAACCAGATGTTAATCTCGACATATCTGGAAAAATTTGACCATACATTTGAGATTGCCGGAAGCGGTGAAGAAGCGCTTGAGGTCCTTAAAACCCGTAAATTCGACGCTATTTTGATGGACGTCATCATGACCGGCATGGACGGCATGGATACCACCCGCCACATTCGCAAAACCAACGGTTATGCCCGTACAATCCCCATTATTGCGCTCACCGCCAATGCCATGGCGGGCGATCGACAAAGATATCTCGACGCCGGTATGGACGCATATATCTCCAAACCGATAAATGCCGCAGAGCTTTTCCACGCCATCGACAAGGCGCTGATAGAAGTACGCGCTGTTGCTTCCTAAATGTGGCGCGTAGTGTTTTTAGAGGCGCTCAAGCGGCGCGCAGCCTGCACTCGCAGTCGCTCGTTAGTCGTTCGCTGCGCTCCTCCGGTGCCACAATGACAGATTTTCGGGCGCCATCCTGTGACCACCCACCGAAATTTCGGCATGGCTCCCGGACGAGCGAAGCGTTGGACTAGGACCCAAGGGGTCCGCAGGCTGCGCGCCGCTTGAGCGCTACTCAAAAAGCACCACCCCTCATGGCCATTTCACCTCTGGGGGCATTGAGGACAGTATCGAATCCACGTTGCCACCGGTTTTGAGGCCGAAGGTGGTGCCTCTGTCGTATAACAAGTTGAATTCGACGTAGCGGCCGCGGCGGATGAGTTGTTCTTCGCGGTTGGCGTCATTCCAGGGTTTGTTCATGTTTTTGGCAACCAGTTTGGCATAGATATCGCGAAAGTGACGGCCGACATCCTGGGTGAAGGCGAAATCCGCGTCCCAGTTGCTGGAATTGAGGTGATCGTAGAAAATGCCGCCGATGCCGCGCATTTCTTCGCGGTGGGGCAGGTAGAAATATTCATCACACCATTTTTTGTAATGGCGATAATCGGCCACCTCATGGGGGACGCAGGCAGCTTTCATGGCAGCGTGGAAATCAATTGTGTCAGGATCTTCCTGAGTGCGGCGTGCGTCCAGCACCGGCGTTAAGTCAGCGCCACCGCCAAACCAGCTTTTGGTGGTGACGACGAACCTTGTGTTCATGTGTACGGCAGGCACATGGGGGTTTTGTGGATGCGCTATCAAGGAGATGCCGCTGGCCCAAAAACGTGGGTCTTCTTCGGCGCCGTGGATTTGCTGGCGGAATTCCGGTTTGAATTCACCGTGAACGGTTGAGGTATGGACGCCGACTTTTTCGAACACACGGCCTTTCATCATCGACATAACACCGCCGCCGCCGTCTTCGCGGTTCCATGGTGTGCGTTCAAAGCGACCGGCGGGGCGTTCTTTCAAGGAGCCTTCAAGTTCATCTTCAAGTTTTTCAAAACTTGCGCAGATATCATCGCGCAGTTTTTGAAACCAGTCTTGCGCTGTGGTTTTGTGGGTCTCGAGTTGCTGGGTATCGCTCATGTCTGTTCCTGGTTTTCCTGATTTTCGATTTTCGGAAATTGTCCGGTTTGCCGCAAGGCCTCCCCCACTACCATGGCGGTGGCAGCGGCGATATTGATTGATCGCAGGTTTTTATACATGGGAATAACGATGCGGGCATCTACAATGTCATGCACATATTGGGGGACACCGGCACTTTCACGCCCTAAAAGCAAAGTGTCATGATCTGAAAACTCAAAATCCATATATGAGACATCGGCTTTTGTGGTCAATAAAACCAGACGCCGGGGATTGTTTTTGTTCACGTTCTCGTGGAAATGCCGGAAAGAAAGGTGACGGTTGATGTCAACATGGTCAAGATAATCAAGCCCGGCGCGCCTGAAGGCGCGATCGCTGAGCGCAAAACCAGCTGGTTCAATGATATCCACAGCTACACCCAGACAGGCGGCAAATCTTAGTATTGTACCCGTATTTTGCGGAATATCGGGTTCAAACAAGGCAATTCGCATGGTGAAATTTCCTGGTTGGGCGGATGGTGATGCGACAAATTAAAACATGTATTTTCAGGTCTGGACATTACACCTTAACAGTGCCAAAAGAAGCTCATAAATCTGCCTGATTGAAATTGTCGCAATCTTGTGGTTCGACCATGGTTCGAATCAATGGTTTTGCGTTATATTGAAAATGGTGGATAAATTTTTTTTCATTGTTCTTCCATCAGAAAGGGAGAAAAGTGTCTGATACCGACCAACCTGAATCTACGCGTAGAGATTTTCTATATATCGCCACCGGGGCGTTTGCCGCGGGCAGTGCGTTTGCTGTCTGGCCGCTGATTGACCAGATGAACCCCGACGCCTCTGTTCTGGCGCTTTCTTCTGTCGACGTTGACTTGACCCCGGTGGAAGTCGGGCAAAGCATGACAGTTAAGTGGCGCGGCAGTCCGATTTTTGTCCGACGCAGAACGGCTGAAGAAATAAAACAGGCCGTTGATGTGCCATTGGAAGACCTTCCTGATCCTGAACCCGACAGCGCGCGCGCTGCAAAACCGGAATGGTTGATCATGGTTGGTATCTGTACGCATCTGGGCTGTATTCCAAAAGGACAATCCATTGGTGATGAGCGCGGTGACTATGGTGGCTGGTTCTGCCCCTGTCATGGCTCTCACTATGACACTGCCGGGCGTATCAGAAAAGGTCCGGCACCACTCAATCTGGTGATACCGCCTATTGCGTATCTCGAAGAAACCAAAATTAAAATCGGCTAGGGGGCTGACATGAGCGGACATTCAACTTATCAGCCCACCAATGCTGTGGCCAAATGGTTTGAGGCCCGGTTACCCATTTTGGGGCTGGTGCATGAAACCATGGTGTTTCCGACACCGAAAAACCTCAATTACTGGTGGACATTTGGCGGTATACTGGCAACTTTTCTGGTGCTGCAGATCATCACGGGCATTGTTCTTGCCATGCATTATACGCCGGACACCAGCCTGGCCTTCGAGAGCGTTGAGAAAATCATGCGCGATGTCAACTACGGCTGGCTTCTGCGATATGCTCATGCCAACGGCGCTTCCATGTTCTTCCTGGCGGTCTATATCCATATTTTCCGCGGACTTTATTATGGCTCCTATAAAGCGCCGCGTGAGCTGGTGTGGATTATCGGGCTGATAATTTATGTGGCGATGATGGCGACAGCTTTCATGGGCTATCTGCTGCCGTGGGGCCAGATGAGTTTCTGGGGGGCTACGGTTATTACCAACTTCTTCTCGGCTTTCCCCATTGTCGGCGATCCCATTGTGGAGTGGTTGCGCGGTGGCTTTGTGGTTGATAATCCGACATTGGTGCGCTTCTTCTCGCTGCATTACCTGTTGCCGTTCATTCTGGTAGGTCTGGTGGCCATGCATATCTGGTCATTCCATGTGGTTGGAAACAACAACCCGACCGGTGTTGAAGTGAAATCGGTCAAGGCAGATACAGTGTCATTCCACCCTTATTATACCATCAAGGACAGCTTCGCGATTGTGGTTTTCATGATCCTGTATTTTTATCTGGTGTTCTACGCTCCGAATTTACTGGGCGAAGCTGACAACTACATCAAAGCCAATCCGTTGGTAACACCGGCTGAGATTGTGCCGGAATGGTACTTCCTGCCGTTCTATGCAATTCTGCGTGCTGTTCCCGACAAGCTTGGCGGTGTGTTGTTGATGTTTGCAGCGATTGGCGTGCTGTTCCTGCTGCCATGGCTGGATACTTCCAAAGTCAGGTCTGCAACGTTCAGGCCCTGGTACAAGCAGTTTTTCTTCATCTTCGTGGCTGTATGCCTTGGTCTGGGTTATCTCGGCGGCAAACCGGCTGAAGGGGGCTATGTTCTGGCTTCGCGGATTTTGACGGCTTATTATTTTGCTCACTTCTTGATAATCACCCCTCTTGTTGGTCTGTTGGAAACGCCTAAAAAACTTCCCGAAAGTATTGCCAAATCTGTGCTCGATAAACCGGGTGGCTCACCAGATGATGGTGTGGCGGAAGAGAAGGCGTGATGGGGGTGAGAATTATGATACGGATTTTAAAAACTATGTTTCGCTCAAAAATCGCTGCAACCGCTTTAGCATTGGTAATACTGAGTGCTGCAAATCTGACCCCGGTTTCAGCTAAAGTAGAAATTGAGTTTGAAAAACAGGACTGGTCTTTCAACGGGATTTTTGGAACATATGATCGCGGCGCACTTCAGCGCGGTTTTCAGGTCTATAAAGAGGTTTGTGCCGCGTGTCATTCTCTTAACCTGGCTTCCTATCGCAATTTGTCTCAAGCTGGCGGTCCGGAATTTACCAAAGAACAGGTTAAAGTGATTGCAGCGGAAGCTGAGGTTCGCGACGGCCCCGATGATGAAGGTGAAATGTTTGATCGCCCCGGAAGGCCAAGCGACAGGTTCGTATCTCCCTATCCTAACGATGAGGCGGCTCGCGCCGCTAATGGTGGCGCATTGCCACCGGATCTTTCGTTGATTATCAAGGCTCGTCGCGATGGTGCAAATTATCTCTTTTCACTGATGACCGGCTATGAAGAAGAGCCACCGGCGGGCCTAGAGGTGCGCGATGGAATGAGTTACAATCCCTTCTTTTCCGGTGCTCAGATAGCTATGCCGGCACCGCTAAGCGAAGAAGCTGTTGAATATAGCGATGGTACGAAGCCCACCGTTGAAAATATGTCCAGGGATGTGGTGACATTCCTTGCATGGGCGTCCGAGCCTCATATGGAAGCGCGTAAAACCATGGGTTTCAAAGTGCTGCTTTATCTGATTATTCTGGCAGGTTTGCTGTATGCAACGACCAGAAAACTGTGGTCACGCGTCAAGCATTGATAATGTTTGTCACTGTTTAAAAAAAAAGCTGCTGTTGGTTCAACGGCAGCTTTTTTTTGCGTGACGTAAATTGTTTTGCATCTGTTAAATAGATGCATAGACTGGCTTTGGCCAAAAGCAATGGGGCGGGTTCTCGTGACAAAAACAGTTTTGGGTGTCATCGGCGGCAGCGGTGTCTATGATTTGCCCGGTTTGGAAAATGCCGAATGGCGACGCGTTGACAGCCCCTGGGGTGCGCCGT
>CAZJUF010000235.1:0-2924 GCA_964549055.1 uncultured Hyphomicrobiales bacterium
AAAGAGAATTTGCAAACAACCGGCTGACATCTGATTTGAACCGGTTTGAGCGCACACGGGCAATCCTCACGTCTGACCCGACACTTGGTCTGGGCTCGCCGACTTTTGGCTGGGTTTCAGCCGCCCTGGATCATATGAAGGACCTGCAACAAGATAGTTTTGGCACGTCAGTGCTGGTGCCAACATTGATTGTTGCCGGCGGGCATGAGCAGGTTGTGTCATACCTGGCAATAGAAACCCTGTGTCGCAAAATGCCCAATGGCGCTCTGGTGACGATAGATGGTGCGCGTCATGAGATTATGATGGAGCGCGACACCTACCGCCAGCAACTATGGGGTGCTTTTGATGCTTTTGTTCCCGGTGGTGGACCTTAGGAAAACGCTTGCCTCATTTTTCAGGCTGCAACCTGACGTGCTTTGTCAACGGCAGCTGCCATATCCCCAGCAGGGTCAGCTGTGAGTAGAGATGGCTGGAAGCCCACGGTTTCGATATCGCTTACACCAATGGTGTTGAGCCACCACGACAGATAGGTTGACTGGAAATCACTGCCGTATTTCGGATCCACGCCGGGGGCAAAGACGCCTGATGTGTAAAATACACTGGCCTTTTTGTTTTTGAGCAGGCCTGAGTATCCAGCGTCAGGATCAAACCCAAAGGTGAGGCCGGGCTGAGTGATTATGTCGATATATTGCTTGAGCTTGTAAGGGATGCCGCCATTCCACATGGGCACGGCAAAGACATAATGATCGGCCTCGGCAAAACGCTGGGTGATTTCCACCACCTGATCCCAGGCCGATTGGCGGGTTGTGTCCATATTGCCAACACCGAAGAAGGTCATTTTTGCCGCCGCCTTGTCGCCATCAAATTCGGGCAGGTCGGCTTGCCAGAGGTCCAGAGTGTCGACCTGAAGGTCTGGCTCAGATGCCTTTCTTGCGTCGACGTAGGCTGCGGCAAGCGTGTTTGATTGCGAATTTTCCCCGCGTGGAGAGGCGATGATGTGAAGGAGTTTGCTCATGGGGTCTGTTTCCTTTGTAGGGGGCAAGCGGGCGATCGAATGTTTGAAATCAATTGGATTAAATAACCGTTGTTATATTAAATAGATGGTTACAATATATTAAGTAACCTGTCAAATTTGTATTTAATGGTTATGATATGCAGGATGATTGTGGTGTTGATTTGGCGTAAAATAACTTGTTAAATATGAGTTCAAGGGTTATTTATATGCAGTTTTTAATGTTTCGCACCAATTCGAGGAGCGTGTGACATAACCGAACCCGACCGTCCCCAACCGTTTTTTATTGCTGATAATTGCGCGCTTGATTTTCTTAATAGCGTGGCAGCGCCCTGGGGAAGTGAAATTGAATGGTTGGCAAACGGCCGCGATTTGCTCGACTGGCTGGAACAGGCGGGTCTGATGCCAACTGACGTGGCGCAACGGTTTTCCACTGAGTTTTCCGCAGCGGCACTGGATGATGTTGCTTTCCAGGCCCGTGATTTGCGTGAGTGGCTGCGCGATTTTGTTAAAACATATGCGGGTAAACCGTTAAGCGCTGAAATGCTGCCAAACCTTGAGCGGGTAAACCGTCTCCTGGAAAAAGATAATACGTTTTGCCAGATAGTGTCGCTGGATGCGACTAACAGTGCGAGGCCACAATCGTTGGTGTGGCAACGTGTTCGGCGGTGGCGTCGTCCTGAGGATATGTTGCTGCCGATTGCTGAGGCAATCGGGGAACTTGTTTGTAGTGCTGATTTTTCTCTGGTCAGAAACTGCGAGGGGCCCGTCTGTGGCTTATGGTTCCACGATATCAGCAAGAACCACACCCGTCGCTGGTGCACGATGAGTGTTTGCGGCAATCGCGCCAAAGCTGCGGCTCATCGCGCCAGAAAACGCGCCTTGCCGGTGAATTAGCTCTTCAGTAATTTCAGGGCCGCATCGTGCAATTCCTGACATCCCGCCGCGATTATTCTGCCGCCATCACTGGCCGGATTGCCTTCCCAGGTGGTGATAATGCCGCCAGCGTTTTCTACAATGGGGACCATGGCTGCAATGTCATAAGCATTGAGGTTGGTCTCCACCACCAGATCAAGCTGGCCAGCTGCCACCATGGCGTAGAGATAGCAATCACCGCCAAAGCGGGTCAGTTTTACCGCATTTTTAACCCGCTCAAAGGCTGATATATCAATGCCCTGGTCAAATATCTCCGGCGCTGTACTGCCCATCAGCGCCTCGCTTAAACGGGTGCACTGGCGGGTTTTGATCACAGTTTGATGCCCGTCTTTGAACACAACAGAGCCCTGTGGCGAGCCCATAAAAAGTTCCCCGATGTAGGGCTGGTTCATGGCACCCATTAAAGCTTCACCCTTAAACGTCAGGCCGATCAGGGTTCCCCACAAAGGGATGCCGGAAATAAACGAGCGCGTGCCGTCGATGGGATCAAGCACCCAGCAATAAGGAGATGTGCCTGATTTTTTACCAAACTCCTCGCCAAAAATAGCATCGTCAGGATAGGTTTCCTCAATCATCTTGCGGATGATCTGTTCACCGGCGCGATCCGCTTCCGTCACAGGGTCAAACCGGCCCTGGCCCTGCTTGTGATCAATGGTCAAGGTTGAGCGAAAATACGGAAGGATAACGGCAGCACTTGCTTGCGCTGCCGAAACGATAAAAGCCAGACGGTCTTCGATTTCTTTTTTGCCGGGTTGGGAGAGGGATGTGGACATAGGTAATTTAAGCTACTTTAAAAAAAATTTTGAATTTGTGCTTGATTTTTGTGCGGCGCACACTTAATTATATTGCATCGCAGTATGATTGTTCGCAATCATCACTGCTGCCCTTAATTGGGCGTTTCCTCCCTAGACTTGGGCCGCTCGAATTTTTGTTTGAGCGGCCCTTTTTTTATGTGTTTCAATTTTGGTTCCTTGGT
>CAZJUF010000235.1:3024-5099 GCA_964549055.1 uncultured Hyphomicrobiales bacterium
TATCATCGAGATTATTCTGCCGCCCATCGCGGCGCCATAAGCATATCCACGGTCAGGGCGGCCAGTTTTTCCATGACACTGATTAAATTGCTTTTTAAGTCTTCAAAACCCTGGTGAAGCTCCAACCGGTTTTCATCCAGATAAAGCGCTCTGTTGATTTCGATTTGAATGGCATGCTGATTATTGTGGCCGATACCATATTTTTGGGTGATAAAACCACCGGCATAAGGTTTGTTGCGCACAACCGTATAACCCAATTCGGTTAGTTTTTGTTCGAGAAAATCAGTGACATAGCAGGGGCAGGTGCGGCCAAATCTGTCCCCTAGCACAAAGTCAGGACGATTTTGGCCAGCAGAACTTCCTGTGAGCTTCTCGGCTGAGAATGCTGGCCGGCTTGAGGGCATGGAATGACAATCGACGAGAAGGCTGGCGCCAAATTTGGCCTGGCTGGCCTTCAACAATTGTTCCAGCCTTGTATGATAGGGGTAATACAGTGTGGCTATGCGTTCTTCAGCTTCACTAAAGGTCAATGGATTGCGGTAAATATTCTCGTTTTCGCTGACGATGCGGGCAATTGTACCAAGGCCGCCGGCAACGCGTAGCGAGCGCGTGTTGACAAATGACGGTAATTTGTCGCTGAACATTGCCGGGTCGAGTTCATAGGGCTGGCGATTGACATCGACATAGGCGCGGGGAAAATGTGCCCTTAAAAAGGGTGCGCCCAGCTGTGGTGCCTGATCAAAAATTCTGTCGACGAAACAGTCTTCGGAAAGCCGCAATCGATGGGCATCGAGGCGCGATGAGGCGATAAAAGCGGCTGGATATGTGCGGCCGCTGTGTGGCGAATTAAACACCAGCGGTGTGGTGATTGCTTCAGGCGACAGGACTTCGAATGCTGGCGAAAAAAGTGCAGTGGAATGGCAATCCTGCGATCCTTTCTCCCCCTCATCCCGGTTCACACCATCGTCGAACAAATGTGCCATCTTCAATTGCAGCCTGATCTTGTAAAATGAATCACACCCAAAACAGTGCTCACCATGCCAAGAAAAACAACGCCTGTCCATGAATTGGTCAATTGACCCTGTGGCTTTCACAGGGTATTTACCTCTTTGTGCTTAAGTCACTGCGGTCACTGGTGGTAATAATCCGGTGGTGTTGAAAATAAACGGGGCATATAGACAAATGGCGAAAATACTTCTGGCGGAAGATGATGGTGATATGCGTCGGTTTTTGGAAAAGGCCTTACAAAAGGCAGGGCATGATGTCATCTCTTTTGAAGAGGGTTTAAGTGCCTATGAACGTCTCAAGACAGAGCCTTACGACCTTCTTTTGACAGATATTGTCATGCCGGAGATGGATGGAATAGAGCTTGCCCGCAAAGCGGCTGAACTTGATCCGTCAATTAAAATCATGTTTATCACCGGCTTTGCGGCTGTTGCACTGAACCCGGATAATGATGCGCCTAAAGATGCCAAGGTCTTATCCAAACCGTTTCATCTGCGCGAGTTGGTGGACGAAGTAGAGCGTCTGATAGCGGCTTGAACACCAAGCTGCTTTAAACCTTGCGCGAACGATCCAATCCAGTTATACGAGTGCCGTTATTCCAATTGATTTTCCGCATTGGAATAAGCGTTTTTACGCGCATGATGGGCGGTTAGCTCAGCGGGAGAGCACCTCGTTGACATCGAGGGGGTCACTGGTTCAATCCCAGTACCGCCCACCATTTTATTTACATAAATCATTGAACTTATTATATAAAATCGTATCGAATAATTTGTAATCTTACTTTCATTCTTACTATGTGATTTTGTGTTCTCTGGTTTTCGGGAATTTAGCGACAGTCAAGTGAAGCCTGGGCAATGCTGCTGCAAAGGATAGTGTTCGGCAAGAAGGCTGGCGATAACGTGGTTGGCATCAATTCAGCAAAGCAATGACAGCGGATTAAATAGGCTTAACACTAGATTGACGCCGCTTTGCCCTGTCACGTGACACTAAGCACGATCATACCGACAACTGTTACCATCCTTGCAAGGTCTGCCCAGCGACGCTCACCGGTGTATCGTTCGGCAGAACGC
>CAZJUF010000236.1:0-4980 GCA_964549055.1 uncultured Hyphomicrobiales bacterium
GCAATCGCTGTGCCGATTGTCATTTCCAACGTGTCGACCCCGCTTATCGGTCTGGTTGATACAGCTGTAATGGGACGGTTGGACGATGCAGCCTATATCGGTGCCATCGCATTGGGCTCGATGATCCTGACTTTTTTGTTCTGGGGCTTTGGCTTTTTGCGCATGAGTACGACCGCCTTGACGGCGCAGGCGCACGGGGCCGGGAACAACGACGAGGTAAGAGCCAGTCTGGGCCGCGCCCTGGCTGTTGGCCTGGCTGCCGGTGGTTTATTGATCGTGCTGCAACAACCCTTAAATACGATCGCTTTTGGGTTGGTTGAGGCGACCGACAGGGTTGAAAGCCTGTCCTCTGAATATTTTAATATCCGCATCTGGAGCGCACCGGCGGTCTTGTCCAACTATGTATTGCTCGGCTGGTTTATCGGTCTGGGCCAAAGCACCAAAGCGCTGATGATCCAGTTGGTGTTAAATGGCGTCAATCTCATTTTGGATATCTATTTTGTTCTTGGCCTGGGCTATGATGTGGCCGGTGTCGGCCTGGCTTCCGTTATTGCGGAGTATACGGCTTTTGCGCTGGGCTTCTGGTTGATGATGCGCGAATTGCGCCAGCGTCCCGGTGCCTTTGATCTGGCGAAGCTGCTGGAGCCGGCAAAACTTCGCCGCACCATGATCATCAACCGCGACATCATGATCCGCACATTGTGTTTGATCTTTGCCTTTTCATGGTTCACGGCTCAGGCAGCAAAGAGCGGTGATATCATTCTGGCCGCCAACGCCATTTTATTGAATTTCATCACCCTGGCCGCTTTTTTCCTCGACGGTTTTGCCGTTGCCGCTGAAACCCTTGTGGGCCAGGCGATGGGGGCAAACAACCGGGCAACTTTCAGCCGGGTGGTCAGGCTCTCAACCCTTTGGGCATTTGCCATCAGTATTTTTGTCAGTCTGGTTTTCTGGTTTGCCGGCGATGTTGTCATCGGTTTCTTGACGGTGAATGCCGAGGTTAGAAATTCGGCATCGATTTATCTGCCGTGGGCAGCGGCTGCTCCGGTTGTCGCCATTCTCGCCTATCAGCTTGATGGGGTTTACAATGGTGTCACCCGCACAGCCGAAATGCGCAACCTGATGATTTTGAGCGTGGCACTCTACCTTGCCGCTTGGTGGATGCTGGTGCCGCTTTATGGCAATCACGGCCTGTGGGCGGCATTGATGCTGTTTTTCATCATCCGCGGTTTAACCTTGGCTGTGCGATACCCGGCGCTGGTGCGGGCTAGTTTTTCCTGAAACTGTAAGAACACCAAAACGTTTGCGGTACTCACCGGCGGTCAATCCTGTGGTGTTGCGAAACAGGCGGCTGAAGGCGGAGGCATCGTGATAGCCAACACTCCAGCCAATTTCGCTGACCGGCATACGCGTGCGCTCAAGCAGATCGCGGGCTTTTTCGATGCGCAGGTTTTGCAGATAGGCATTTGGCGTAAAACCGGTGGCCGCCTTAAAACGCCTGAGAAAAGTTCGACTGGAAAGATGGGTTCTGGCCGCCATTGTCTCAACGGTGATGTCAGTGTCCACATGGGCTTCAAGCCAGTGTTGCAGGGCAAGGATTGCCGGTTCACCATGGCCAAGCTGCGGTGTGAAGCTGCGGTAATTGCGTTGTTCGCGTCCACTTGGATCAACCAGCAGATGACGCGCGGTGTGTGACACGACCTGGGGGCCAAGCCAGCGATTGACAATGAAAAATCCGAGGTCGAGCCACGCCATCAACCCGCCTGCGGTGACAATATCAGTGTCATCAATCAGCAAATGTTCAGCGTTTACGCGGGTTAAGGGAAAGGTTGCGCGAAATTCTGCTTCAAGGTCCCAATGGGTGGTGATGGCGCGGCCTTGCAACAGCCCGGCGTGACCAAGCCAGAAGGCTCCGGCACAGATTGAACACATCAGGGCACCAGCGTTATGTTGCGCGCACAACCAGGTATGGATGGATGTGTGACCTTCACCGCGTGAGTGTTGCAGGCTTGGTGGCAGAATCACCGCATCAAACACAGCCGATGCCGGGTCCATCGTTTCGCAGTTGGCAACCTGCCTCACCGTCAGCTGCGCCCGCCCGCGCTGTTGGGCATTGCGATTGGCAATCATGAACAGGTCTTCAAGGCCGAGAACAGCCGACATCTGGACGCCGGGATAGGCGATTATGGCGATTGTCGGATTTGGTTCTGAGATGGTCATTTGGCAGATATAGCATATTAAATGTCATTTACGCCAATTTCTATTTTTCGATCCGGTGTGTAGGCTTTGGTTCAACGCGAAATAAAGGAGCTAAAAATGTCAAACACAGCACTTGTTCTTGTCGACATCCAAAATGATTATTTTGAAGGTGGCCTGTGGCCGGTCGATAAAATGCGCGACGTGTCGTCAAATGCGGCCCGCCTTTTGGAAAATGCCCGCAACCAGGGTCATTCGATTTTCCATGTGCATCATGAAATACCGTCAGATGAGGCACCGTTTTTCCGGCCGGGATCAAAGGGCGCTGAAATTCACTCCTCCGTTGCCCCCAAGGGTGATGAGCCGACAATTCTGAAACACCGGCCCAACAGTTTCCAGGATACTTCCCTGCATGCGGACCTGGAAGCAAAGGGTATCACCGACGTTATTATCTGCGGGGCCATGAGCCAGATGTGTATTGATGCCACAGCGCGTGCTGCGGTTGATTTTGGCTATGAGGTTACCGTGGTTGAAGATGCCTGCGGGGCCAAGGAACAGGCATTTAATGGACAAGATGTGCCAGCACCAGTTGTTCAGGCAGCCTTCATGGCACCGCTGGCAATGCTTTATGCCCGGGTTATCGACACCGATGCTTACCTTGAACAGGAGGGGTAAGTTTTAAAGGATATCCAGAACGCTTTCGGGCGGACGCCCGATGGCAGCTTTTTCACCGGCGACGACAATCGGGCGTTCAATCAGTTTTGGCGACGCCACCATAGCAGCGATAATATCGTCATCGCTTTTTGATGTATCGCCAAGGTTGTTGTCCTTGTAGGCGTCTTCATTTTTGCGGACGATATCGCGGGCGCTCACGCCTAACTTTTTGATGATCGATTTCAACTCATCGGCCAAGGGCGGGGTTTTAAGGTAATCGATGATTTCCAGCTCGACGTTGCGGTCTTCAAGCAGGGCCAGGGTCTGGCGCGATTTACTGCACCGTGGATTGTGATAAATTTTTACATTCATTTTTCAAGCTTTTTCCTGATTGAATTTGGTTGACCATTCTTCTGCCCGCGTACCGACAGCATCGGCAATGTTTTCATAGCCATCGCGGGCAAGAAGGTCACTTAAACCCGATATGATGGAACCGACCAGCCCGACGCCTTCGTAAATCAGCCCGGTATAGAGTTGAACCAGCGTTGCCCCGGCGGTGATTTTTGCGTATGCGCTTTGTGCCGAATCAATGCCGCCAACACCAATGAGGGGTATTTTGCCGGCGCTGAGTACATGGAACCTGGCCAGCACGGCGGTTGATTTTTTAAACAATGGCGCACCGGAAAGACCGCCGGTTTCGCCCGCATTTTCTGCACCCTGCACGCTGTCGCGCGTGATGGTGGTATTTGAAATTATGGCACCGTCGATTTTACGTTTCAGGCAAATTTCAACAATATCCTCGAGTTCGGCTTGGTTTAGATCAGGTGCGATTTTTACCAGCACGGGAATGCGGGGCTGTTCTTTTGCGCACGCATCACGCTGGCTTAAAACCGCTGCGAGCAGGTGATCGAGTTCATCGCGCTGCTGCAACCCTCTTAGTCCCGGTGTATTGGGCGAGGATATATTGACGGTGAAGTATGAGGCCACCGGGGCAAAGGTTTTGATACCCGCAACATAATCAAGCGTTTTGTCCGTCGTATCCTTGTTGGCTCCGATATTGACCCCGACAATGCCGTTTTGCTGTCGTTGCTGCAAACGTTGAAGAGCCGGTCCGTGGCCGTCATTGTTGAAGCCGAGACGATTGATGACACCGCGTTTTGATTTGAGCCTGAAGATGCGCGGGCGCGGATTGCCTGATTGCGCCAGAGGTGTCAACGTGCCCACTTCCGCAAACCCCATGCCCAGCCCCAGTATCGCATCAGGCACTTCGGCGTTTTTATCAAAGCCCGCAGCAATGCCAACCGGGTTGGCAAACTTCAGGCCGAAAACGGTTTGGGCGAGATTATCGGGCGCAACTGTTTCAGGGCGGGGATAAATCCCGGCTTTCAGTGCCTGAATGGCCAGCCCGTGGGCTGTTTCCGGGTCAAGTCTGGTTATAAACGGCTGGGCTAGAGAAAACAGCGGATTGGTCATGGCTTAATCATCCAATGGCGGGAAAATATGGGCGCCATCCTCAGCTACCGGCAGGTCGGTAACTGACTTTACCGCGTCGACATCAAGTGTGGCATAGAGATGAGGGAATAATTCTCCGCCACGCGCAGCTTCCCACTTTAAATCATCGCCCAGGCGCTTTGCCTCGACTGCCACCAGAACCAGCCCCTTGCGTTCAGTAAAATGCAGCCGGGCAGTCTGCGATACTTGTGAGGCGGTTGAAAAATGAATGTAACCATCAGACAAATCAATGGCAGCACCTTCAAAGCAACCGGCTGCGCGGGCGATTTCCCATTCTTCTTTTGAGCAAATTTTGTAAATTGTTTTTGACGTCACCGTAGTCATTCATCCCTGCTGGAAAAACTTCGCACCATCATTAGACACCTCTTGTGCAGACCACAAGATGGGGATGAATATCAAACATTGATTTCTTTGTGTAAAAATGCGAAAAAGGTAATAATTCCTATTTTTTGCACCAAATGACTGAAAAATGGCCTATTACAGGATAAAATTCCGCATTCATGCTGACACATCGTAAAATCTGGAGCGCTCTCGACGCTCTGGCTCGCCACCACGGCCTGTCGCCTTCCGGTCTTGCCCGCAAAGCCGGTCTGGACCCGACGACATTTAACAAGTCAA
>CAZJUF010000237.1:0-4966 GCA_964549055.1 uncultured Hyphomicrobiales bacterium
GACGGATCGAACGACTAACGAGCGACTGCGAGTGCAGGCCGCGCGCCGCTTGAGCGCCTCTAAAAATGCATAGTTTGTGACTTCACAAACTATGCAGCGTGTGAGGTCGCTGGCTGGGTGAGGATTGTGTAGATTTCAGCCTTGGAGGCACTGTCGCGTAGTTTTTGGGTTATGGATGGGTCACGCAAAGTGCGTGAAATCCGGGCCAATGCCTTTAAATGATCGGCTCCGGCACTTTCAGGTGCCAGCAGCATAAAGATCAGGTCGACGGGCTGGTCATCCATGGCATCAAAACCAATTGGTGTATCGAGGCGGGCGAAAATAGCAAAAAGCCGGTCGAGCCCGTCAAGTTTTCCGTGTGGAATGGCAATGCCCTGGCCAACGCCGGTTGAGCCCAGGCGCTCACGCTGCAAAACGGTGCCAAAAATATCGCGTGACGAAATACCTGTTACGCTTTCGGCAATCTGTGCAAGTTCCTGCAGCGCCTGTTTCTTACTCCCGACTTTAAGAGTAGCAACGATGCTGTCTGAATTTATCAATTCGGATAATTCCATTACCTGACCCACACTCCTGGTTTTTTTCTTTGCCGAAAACTAACGGGCAAAAAAACAACTGGTTGATACTCTTAACTTTAAGATACTTTAAGACGCGGTAATCTTCTGCTCTGGATCAATCCAGCCGATGTTGCCATCATCACGGCGATAGACAATATTGAGATTATGATTGGCTCCATTGCGGAAAATGACGAATGGCATGTCGGAAATATCCATTTTCATAACCGCATCACTCACTGTGAGATCCTGGATTTCCGTGCTGGTTTCAGCAATGATCACCGGGTTGTCGTTAGACACCTCTTTTTCGCTATCGCTATCGCTATCGGGAGAAATAACAAAAACCGGGAAATCCACGCTTTTTACAGGAGAAGAATGGTGTTTGCGATGGTTTTTCAGGCGTCTGGTATAACGCCTGAGGCGTTTTTCGAGTTTTTCAGCGGCAATATCAAAAGCAGCGTAGGCGTCAGCGGATTGTCCATGGCTTTGCAGACTGATGCCGGATCCAAGGGTTAATGAGCAATCTGAACGAAAATCGCTCCCTTCTCTGGCGATAGTGACATGACCATGGGCGTCATCGTCAAAATATTTGACAACATCCTGGTCAAGGCGGGTTTTGATGTGGGATTTCAACGCATCACCAACATCAACGTTCTTACCGGTAATCTGAACCTGCATTCACATTTTCCTTTACGGCTTGTCTGAGTTTACAATAATTCTACGGGCATTGACTGCCACGGTATTATTCTTCGCAAAAATGTCAGGTGATTTTTCCGCATCTCTGACCTTTTCGACATAAATATCTGCTCCCTCAGGCTAGAACCCTGAGCGGCGCGCGGACACTAGTGCGACAACCGTCGCCTGTCAACAATAGTAAATAGAAAGACCGCCAATTGCCAGTAACTTGCGTGTAACCTGTGTATGACTTGGGCGGGACCGGGAGGTCTCCAAGGTTAGAAATCGTCGCTTAACTGGGATTTTTTAAGCCTTCTGCGCTGTACAGAAGAAGGGATTTTCATGGCTTCACGATATTTAGCCACCGTTCTTCGGGCGATATCAATTCCCGAATCTCGTAAACAGTCGACAATTTTGTCGTCCGAAAGTACCGATTTAACGGTTTCATCGCTGATCAATGCCTTGATGCGGTGGCGAACAGCTTCCGCCGAATGGGCGTCTCCGCCCAGAGCCGAGGCTATGGCTGATGTGAAAAAGTATTTTAACTCAAAAACGCCGCGCGATGTTGCCATGTATTTGTTGGAAGTGACCCGGCTGACGGTTGATTCATGCATGGAAATTGCGTCGGCAATGGTTTTGAGATTGAGCGGGCGCAGATGTTCAACGCCATAGACAAAAAATGCGTCCTGCTGGCGTACAATTTCGCGTGAAACCTTTAAAATTGTGCGGGCGCGCTGATCGAGGCTTTTGACCAGCCAGTTTGCATCGGCAAAACACTGGGAAAGGTATTCCTTGTCTTCTGAAGCGATGGCAGTTTTTGAAACCTTGGTGTAATATACGTTATTTACCAGTACTTTAGGCAAGGTGCCGCTGTTTAATTCCACATGCCAGCCGCCATCAGGTGCCTGGCGAACAAAGACGTCGGGGACCACCGGGTGGACCACAATTGAACCAAATACCAGTCCGGGTTTGGGATTGAGCGATTTGATCTCGGTGATCATGTCACGGAGATCTTCGGCATCAATGCCGCAAAGCTGTTTGAGAGTGGTCAAATCATGTTTGGCGAGCAGCTCTATATTATCGAGCAGGGCCTGCATGGCGGGATCCAGCCGGTCTTTTTCTGCCAGTTGAAGTGCGAGACACTCAGCCAGGTTGCGCGCCATGATACCGCAGGGATCAAACCGTTGCATCTCTTGCAAGGTGGCTTCAACATTCTCGAGACGGGTGCCCAGGCGCTCAGCTACATTTTCCAGTTTCCCGGTAAGGTAACCGGCTTCATCCACCATATCGATAAGATGAAGTCCGATCATTCGCCGGGCCGGGTCGTGGAAAGTCATGTTGAGTTGCTGGACCAGGTGGTCAGCCAGGGTAATATCGTGGCTTAATGTGGATTCAAAGCTGAAATCGCCGGATGAATTGCCACCAGCGCTGCCCGGTGATTTCATCGTCGACCATTCTGACGTGGTCGGTGCCGGCGGGGTCTCGCGCTCTATTTTTTCGGCTCTGGGCTCGTCGCTGTAGACATTATCAAAATCTGTATCAAGGCTATCTTCGGCAACTGAGCCACTGTCAGTTTCAGCAAATTTTAACTCATTTTCACCGGTGTCGGCGTTTGCTTCCGCGCCTGTATTTTCACTATTGTCACTTTCCTGGCCGCGCCCATCAGATGCTTCGTTTTCATCAACTTTTTCAAGCAGGGGATTGCGCTCCAGTTCGTTTTCCACATAGGCCGAGAGCTCCATATTGGAGAGCTGAAGCAGTTTTATCGCTTGTTGCAGTTGCGGCGTTAAGACCAGCGACTGTCCTTGTCTAAGCTCTAATCTGGGCGCAAGTGCCATGGGTTACAGTCACGATCCTGTTGTTTTGAGTCTATGACCTGGGGCAAGAGCCCTGTCAGCGAAGTTTACGCAACAATTGTTTATGCCACATTCACGAGGTCAAGTGGCTGAAATCAAGTAAAGTTACAGGCTACAATGAGAACTGATCGCCGAGATACAGGCGTCTTACATCCTTGTTGCCGACGATTTCGTTCGGCGTGCCTTCCATAAGCACCTGACCGTCGTGAATAATCAAGGCTCTGTCGATCAATTCCAGGGTTTCGCGCACATTATGATCGGTGATCAAAACACCGATACCACGGTCGGTGAGGTTGCGAACGAGATCGCGAATATCACTTATGGCGATGGGGTCAATGCCGGCAAAAGGCTCGTCCAGCAACATGAATGAAGGCTTGGTGGCAAGGGCGCGGGCAATTTCACAGCGCCGCCGCTCACCACCGGACAAGGCAATAGCGGGTGTATTTCTTAAATGACCGATCGAAAAATCGTCAAGAAGCTGATCAAGCGTTGCCTCGCGAACGTCTCTGTCCTTTTCGGCAATTTCCAAAACCGCACGAATGTTGTCTTCTACGGATAATCCGCGGAAAATAGAGGCTTCCTGCGGCAAATATCCAATCCCCAGCCGTGCGCGACGGTACATGGGTAAATGGGTAATATCGAGACCATCAAGGATTACCGAGCCATAATCGGCGGCAATCAGGCCAATAATCATATAAAAAACGGTGGTTTTACCGGCACCATTAGGGCCCAGCAGGCCAATTGCTTCGCCGCGATTTACCGACAGGCTAACGCCACGCACAACCGGGCGGCGTTTAAAGCTTTTTCCAACAGAGACAACCGTCAAACCGCTGTGTGCAGTGGCTGGATCACCGAATTCTTCGAATTCTTCCTGGAAGTGGATGTCGCTCACACCTGTTTCACCCGCTTCTGAATCTATATTGTCCGCATTGCGTGATCGGAACCAGTTGCCCATGCCCAAGTTTCAATTCCCCCTTAAATTGAACACAATATATTTAAAATTCGATGAAGTGGTTCTATAGCCTAAATTCATTGCCATGATTATTTTTTCTTTGGCGTGAAAATAGCTCTTACCCGACCGCCGGTTTTACGGCTGGATATTATTCGACTATAACCGGTGTTGAGGTCAACAAGGACCTTGTTACCACGAATAACATTGCCATCCTGAGAAATAACCACATTGTCGCCCATGATGATGGTGTTTTTCTTGACATCCATGGTGGCCCAATCGCTGGTGGCTGATTGGGTGTCACTGGTTACAATGACGCCACCGGTGGCATTAAGTTTGCTGATCTCGCGTTTTTCGCCCTTCTTTTTTTTGGTGCCCGGTTTTCCTTTTTTCTTTTTGCTGGTGTCGGTATATTTCACCACCAGCCTTGCGGCCTCGAGCGTGAGCTTGCCCTGCACAACTTTGACCTTGCCGCTGAAAATAGCGACATTTTGATCCTGTTTGATTTCAAGTTCATCGGCCTCAATGTCAATGGGCGCATTGTTGTCTTTGGAAAAACCACCCAGAGGCGTGTTCAGGTTTTGAGCGCTTGAAGATGCCGGGGCCAGAAATACTGGCGCCAGCAATACTGTGCCGACAAAGAACATACGCACCACAGATTGAAAAACCTGTTTTTGGGTTCTGGCGCTTTTGGCAACCCCTAATTTCATCAATTCAAATCCTTTTTTTCAGACTTTGGCCTAAGGTTGACTTTTACGCCTTTGAAAAACCTGATCACGTTACCTTCATCCTTTATTTCCAGACTATTTGCCTTGATTGAACCTTCGCGCCATTCGATCAGAATCGGTTCGTTCGAGGTAATGTGTTTTTTCTTCAACAAGGCGTCTGCAGAAGTAAGATACGCGGTATACCCTTGCTTTGAGGAGATGACAATA
>CAZJUF010000238.1:0-4964 GCA_964549055.1 uncultured Hyphomicrobiales bacterium
TCGACTGGAAAGCCCGGTGGAAACGCATCATGCCGCGGAAGTGATAAGTTTTTAAGCAGTGCTCAAGCGGCGCGCGGCCTGCGAGCCCATACGGCTTATGATAAAGCCGCATGGGTCGTCGATGCTATTGTTATAATCCTGATGCTAATTCGTCCGCTTAAAGGTTGCATAAGTTTTCTTAAAGACAGGATTGATATGGACCACCTTCATCACATCACCCTGTTCTCTTAGTTTTAGGTAAAAATCCGCGACTAACTTTACGGTTCGAACACCTTCAGAGGTGGTATACCGGTAATTCCCACATTTCAGCGGTCGAGGACAATACTGTACGGTCTGGTCCGAGAGTATCGTTATGCTGGAGCTGGCTTCTGCTCCCGGCCATTTCCCAGAAAAAGATTTTGAGTCGATGCTGGTTAGAGCAATTTCTTCTTGCTTCGTGAGAATTGGACTACATGCAGTTATTGCAGTCAATAAGAATGCTGATACTGTAAATTTAACGTTCATTTTGAATCCTTTAAAATTTTAAAGGTCTATACAGGTGAAATTTATTTTTTGAAAGACTGTTTTTAATAATTATTCTGGATATACTGTAAAATCAATCATCACTGAATAATTCTGAGTATCAGCACTGCGGATACCCTCATTCTTGTCTGAAGGGGCGTGCCATCAGCTTTTCGATTGCCTGATCAACGGTTGCATTGCTTGCGACAATGTCGCGGACGGCTTGGCAGATGGGCATTTCTATGTTTTTGCTGGCTGCTATCTCACACACAACACTTGCCGTATGGACGCCTTCGGTAACGGCGTTGCGGGTTTTCATGATTTCTTCGAGCGATTTTCCCTGACCCAAAGCATAGCCCAAAGACATGTTGCGGGAGGTTTGGCTGGAACAGGTCAAGATCAGATCACCGAGGCCGGACAGGCCGCCAAGTGTTTCCATATGGGCCCCGTGAGCTAGCGCAAAACGGGCAAGTTCGGCAAAGCCACGGCAGGTTAAGGCTGAACGTGCACTTTCGCCTAAGGATTTACCCTCGACAATACCACAGGCGATGGCGAGTACGTTTTTTACCGCGCCGCCAATCTGGGCACCGATGATGTCATGCGAGGCATAGGGGCGAAATGAAGACGAGCCCAGTGCGCCAGCCAGCGCCTCGGCAATTTCGATATCTTCTGAAGCAAGTGTTACCGCTGTCGGCAGGTGGTTGGCGACATCAACGGCGAAGCTCGGGCCCGACAGGATGCAAGTCACGGCGTGGGGCATGGCTTGCTTCAGTACATCGCTCAACAACCTGTTGGTGCCGCGCTCAAGACCTTTGGAACAAATGGCGACGGGGAGCGGGTGTTTGATATGCAGGCTAAGGCTTTTTGCCGTCTCGCCCAAAGCCTGCGCCGGTGTGACAAATAACAAAGCATCCTTATCGGCAAAATCCGCAAGATCACCGGTGGCGACAATAGTATCGTCAAGATCGATACCGGGCAGGTATTTGCGATTTTCATGGTGCATGTTGATGCTGGTTGCAACTTCGCGATCGCGCGCCCACAAGGTAGCCCGGCAACCGGATCTGACGGCGACGGTGGCTAAAGCTGTCCCCCAGGCACCGGCGCCGATGATACCAATGTTTTTTAAAAGCTTCATGCCTTAACTCCGGCACCGCTCGCTGGTTTGGCTGTCGGATCCAAAGGCCAGCGGGCATGGACGGTGATATCGTGGCTGTCACCCGGATTTTCAGCCATTCGCTCGGCCCCGGCCCAGGCAATCATCGCAGCATTGTCACCACATAGATTAAGCGGTGGGGCATAAAGTTCAAAACCCTGATCCTGCGCCAGAGTGCTTAATGCCTCGCGAATAGCCAGATTGGCTGAAACGCCGCCGGTGACAATCAGGCGCGGGTGGGCAACGTTAGAAAACCGTAGATTGAATTCGGCCATTGCGCGTCTGGTTCTGTCACACAGGCAATCACACACAGCGACCTGAAAGCTGGCGCAAATATCAGCTATAATCTGATCATTGAGGGGAGATATATCACGCGCGGTATAGCGAACGGCGGTCTTGAGGCCGGAGAATGAAAAGTGGCAGTCTTTGCGGCCTTTGAGTGGCCGGGGAAAATCAAATGCCTTGGCGTTACCTTTAAGCGCTGCCTTTTCAACCGACGGGCCACCGGGGTAGGCGAGACCCAAAAGCTTGGCAATCTTGTCAAAAGCCTCGCCAAGCGCATCATCAATAGTCGTGCCCAATCGGTGATATTTGCCAACGCCGGTGACTATCAGCAATTGCGTGTGGCCACCGGAGACCAGAAGAGTGAGATAGGGAAAGGTGATGTTGCTGGTCAATCGGGGTGTTAAGGCGTGGCCTTCAAGATGATTGATGGCGATATAGGGCAGGTTGCGGGCATGAGCAATGGCTCTGGCGGTCATGGTGCCAACCAAAAGACCGCCAATAAGGCCGGGACCTGCTGTTGCCGCAATTCCATCAAGCTCATCCCAGTTTACACCGGCTGTTTTTATGGCGCGGGCGATAATTGCATCGAGATTTGAAATATGAGCGCGGGCGGCAATTTCCGGCACCACGCCACCATATGGCGCATGATCTTCGAGCTGCGACAGCACAATATTCGAGCGTATGTCACTGCCGCCATCTGGCGTTCGCGTGACAATGGCGGCTGCGGTCTCGTCGCAGCTGGTTTCAATGCCCAAAATGGTGATATTTCGTTCGGAATTGCTCATAAGATGCGTGCGCGCGTGCCTGTGTCTTGACCTGGGAGTTATAAGACGGTTATTGACGTTGCTAAATGCTCTCTAACACTCAAGGTGGAATACTTGCAAACCCCTTTCCTCAAAATCGGCACCCGCGGCAGCCTTCTGGCACTGGCGCAGGCACATGAAGTTCGTGACCGTCTTGTCGCCGCACACGGCGTGGCGTGCGAAGATATCGAGATTATTGTTATCAAAACTACCGGTGACAGGGTGCAGGACAGGCCGCTTTCGGAAATTGGCGGCAAGGGGCTGTTTACCAAAGAGATTGAAGAAGCGTTGTATGATGGCAGCATAGATATTGCCGTACACTCAATGAAAGATATGCCAACCGAGTTACCACCGGGTATGGAGATAGCCGCTTTATTGCCACGCGAAGATGCCCGCGATGCTTTTTTGAGCCCCAAGGCCAAAGATATTATGGGCCTGGATCAAGGAGCAGTGGTGGGGTCTTCATCGTTGCGGCGGGCAGCCCAGATAAAGCGATTGCGCCCGGATATCGAAGTTGTGAACTTTCGCGGCAACGTGCAGACGCGATTGAAGAAACTTGAAAGTGGAATTGTCGACGCAACACTCCTGGCCTATGCCGGGCTAAAGCGATTGGGCATTGAGCACGAAGTTACCAGTTTGATTGAAACATCAGATATGCTGCCGGCAGTGGCGCAAGGGGCTATTGGTATAGAAATAAAATCTGATGACGATAGCGCGCGTGCCGCCATCGCGTCACTGAATGATGATCAGACTGAAATATGTGTGGCGGCTGAACGCGCTTTTCTCAAGGTGCTTGATGGCTCCTGTCAAACGCCAATCGCCGGTTATGCTGAGGTTAAAAACGCAACCGTAATATTTTCTGGTATGATCTTGAAGCCAGATGGTTCAGAAAGCTTTTCTGCCAGCCGCGAAGGTGGCGTTGATGATGCGGCAGCATTAGGTCTTGATGCTGGGGCTGAGTTGAAGGAGCGGGCGGGGCCAGACTTTCTTGCCAACTTATGATGATATGACCAAAGGCTCACATGCATGCGTCTTTTGATAACACGGCCGCAATTGGAAAGCGATGTGTTGGCCCGCAGGTTGAGGGACCTTGGTCATGACGCGTTGATTGAGCCAATGTTGTCGATTGAAAATGCGCAGGATGCAAGAATTGACAGCACCAATCCTCAAGCCATAATCATTACCAGTATCAATGGTGCGCGGGCTTTTTCTAATCATGCCCAGGCCGGACAATTCAGTGATACGCCGGTCTATACAGTCGGTTCGGCAACGGCAGATGAGCTTGGAAATTTTAATGTTGTTCACAAGGGCAGCGACGGCGTTGAGGCGCTGAGAAATATTATTTGCGCTGAACTTAAACCGGAAGATGGGTCTGTACTCTATATTCGTGGGGCCCATGTTGCAGGTGATCTTGCCCGCGATCTGGGGGCATCGGGGTTCAAGGTCGATCAGGTTGTGATTTACACAGCGGTGGAAACATTCGCATTTTCTCAATCGGTTGTTAATGGCTTTGAAAATAATCTGATTGATGGTGTGCTTTTGTTTTCACCGCGTACGGCGGCAACGTTCTCCAAATTGGCGATCAATGCCGGGTTGATTAAAAAGCTAGAGGGCGTGACATTTTATTGCCTATCGAAGAATGTGTCTGATAACATACAATTAGGCGACATGCAGGGGCGCAGGCAGGTGGTCATTGCCACACAGCCGACGACGGTGGATCTGATTAATGCTGTAGGGGGGCAATAAGTCTGCTATCAGGTCGATATGGATTGGAATGATGGTTGATTGATCAGCTTTTTGCAAATGGAATATCTGGATGAGCAATAGCGATGATAAAACGGGGGCCAAGGCGGGTGATCAAAAATCATCGACGCCAAAACCGTTAAAGCGTGCCCGCAAACGCCAAGCTTCGCGCCCGCCAACCATTGAGGGTAAGGCGGTTCGACTGGAGGCGGAAACAGCTGGAAAAACAGCATCTGACAACAGCGCCAGCAAAAAAGAAAAATCAGAACCGGTTGATAGCGGTAGGGAAAAAGTCAAAGCCCAGGCAGATGCGAGCAAATCAAAAAGTGGTTTTGGTGTTTTTAAAGACACGCCAAGCCAGCTGTCCTATCGGGACCTGGCTCTTTCCGCCAGCATCGGTGCGGCGGTATCAATCGTGTTGCTGGCAGGGGTTTTGGGTGTCCAGTTTTTTTCTTCGGACCAACAGGAGCTGGAGAGCA
>CAZJUF010000239.1:0-4950 GCA_964549055.1 uncultured Hyphomicrobiales bacterium
GAAAATGAATATATCTTCCGCAAGGAAGGCAAGAAGAAGTAGAAGCAATATTATGGCATCTTTACGAGCATTAGCTGCCCGGCGCAAAGCCAGCGTGCGGCGCAAATTAAGAAAGTCGGCTTACGGTCGGCCGCGGTTGTCGGTTTTCCGCTCATCCAAGCATATCTATGCCCAGGTGATTGATGATGAAAACGGGGTCACACTGGCGTCCGCTTCAAGTATGGAAAAAGACCTGAAGAAGAAATTGAAAACAGGCGCTGATAAAGACGCAGCGACTGAAATCGGCAAGCTGGTGGCGGAACGTGCGACCAAAGCCGGTGTTAAAGAGGTTATTTTTGATCGCGGTGGATATTTGTATCACGGTCGTGTCAAAGCACTCGCAGACGGCGCTCGTGAAGCCGGTCTGAAGTTATAATAAAGGTTTTATAGATGGCATATATGGGTGGTAGAGACCGCGAAGAACGTGATAGCGAATTTGTTGACCGGCTGGTCCACATCAATCGCGTCGCCAAGGTTGTAAAAGGTGGCCGTCGTTTTGGCTTTGCAGCACTTGTTGTTGTGGGTGATCAAAAAGGCCGTGTTGGTTTTGGCCATGGCAAGGCGCGTGAAGTGCCTGAAGCCATTAAAAAAGCAACAGACGCTGCCAAGCGCAACATGATCCGTGTGCCGTTGCGTGAAGGCCGTACACTGCATCATGATGTCAAGGGCCGCCATGGCGCCGGCAAGGTTGTGCTGCGTGCAGCACCTCCGGGAACCGGAATTATTGCCGGTGGTCCAATGCGCGCTGTGTTTGAAACCGTGGGCATGCAGGATGTTGTGGCAAAATCCATCGGCACTTCCAACCCGTATAATATGGTGAGAGCGACGTTTGATGCCTTAAAACGTGAAAACAGCCCGCGTATGGTTGCAGCTCGCCGCGGTAAAAAAGTTAGTGAGATTGTCTCGCGCAGAAGTGATGGCGCAAAAGAGGCTGAAGAAACAGCTTAGGTCTGGAATTTGGATATAAGCGTTCCTAAATAGATAATTACGGAATTTGTCGGATGGCTGAGAAGAAAAAACATAGCGGTAAGACGGTTACGGTTGAACAGACCGGTAGCCCAATTCGCCGCCCCGCAGATCAACGCGCAACACTCGTTGGTCTAGGTCTTAACAAGATGCACAGACGTCGCACTTTGGAAGATACGCCACAGGTTCGTGGCATGATCAACAAAGTTGCTCATCTCGTGCGCGTCGTCGAATAGACAGACGTAATCTTTGTATTCTAAGGGAGTTCGAATAATGCGGCTCAATCAATTATCAGACAATGACGGTGCCACAAAAGACCGCAAACGCGTAGGTCGCGGCTGTGGATCGGGTACCGGAAAGACTGCCGGTCGTGGTGTCAAAGGTCAAAAATCACGTTCAGGTGTCGCCATCAAGGGTTTTGAAGGCGGGCAGATGCCTATTCATCGCCGCTTGCCCAAGCGTGGATTTAAGAATATTTTTTCCAAGAATTTCAATGAAGTCAATATTGGCCGTATCCAGCAGGCAGTTGATGCCAAGAAACTGGACGCCAAGAAAGCCATCACCGTTGATGCCATGCTCGAAGCCGGTATCATTCGCCGCGTCAATGACGGTGTGCGGGTGCTGGGCAAGGGCGAATTGAAAACGAAAATCAAACTCGAAGTGACAGGAGCCTCGAAAGGGGCGATTGAAGCGGTGGAAAAAGCCGGGGGATCCGTTAGTATTGTTGAACTGGCACGCGTTGAGACTGCGCCAAGTGACAAGCCCAAGACAAAAGGGAAATCACGGGTAAAGTCTGCCGCTGCAAAAGCGAAAAGTGCTGACAAATCCAAAGATGTTTCGTAAATTTGGGTGTTGTCGATTAACCTAGAATCTGCGCGCCGTATTCCAGCGGTGCAGGAGAATAACAAATGGCCTCAGCTGCCGAACATCTTGCCGCCAATATAAACTTTGCCTCCTTTAGCAAGGCGACCGAGTTAAAGAAGCGCATCTGGTTCACGCTGGGGGCGCTTTTGGTCTATCGGTTGGGAACCTACATTCCCATTCCCGGCATCAATCTGGACGCACTGGCTGACATTTTCAGTCAGAATCAGGGCGGCATGCTGGCGTTTTTCAATACATTCGCCGGTGGCGCGGTTGGTCGCATGGCGATTTTTGCCCTCAACATCATGCCGTATATTTCGGCGTCTATTATAATCCAGCTTCTTACAACGGTTTCACCGCACCTTGAACAACTCAAGAAAGATGGTGAAGCAGGCCGTAAGCAGATAAACCAGTATACCCGCTATGGTACCGTCTTTCTGGCGGCTTTGCAGGGTTATGGTATTGCTGCGGGGCTGGAAAGTGCCGGGACAATTGTCAGCGATCCTGGCTTGTTTTTCCGCGCCGCCACCGTAATTACGCTTGTTGGTGGTACGGTATTTTTGATGTGGCTGGGTGAGCAGATTACCGCGCGTGGTATCGGCAACGGTATTTCGTTGATTATTTTCGCCGGCATTGTCGCAGAATTGCCATCGGCTATTGTCGGCACGCTGGAACTTGGTCGCCAGGGTGCATTGTCCACCGTGTTGATCCTGTCCATTCTGGTGATGTCTATTGTGGTTATTGCCGCGATCGTCTTTATGGAACGCGCGCAAAGACGCCTGATTGTGCAGTATCCCAAGCGACAAATGGGCAATAAGGTCTATCAGGGCGATAGCTCGCATCTGCCGTTAAAGTTGAATACGGCAGGGGTGATACCGCCTATTTTCGCCTCCTCATTGCTGTTGATGCCGACAACTGTTGCAGCCCTGTCGCCGAATATGCCAGATTGGGCGGTGACGCTCACAGCGCTGCTGGGCCGTGGTCAGCCGGGGTTTCTGGTTATTTATCTGGCTTTGATCGTGTTTTTCGCTTTTTTCTATACGGCCATTGTTTTTAATCCTAAAGACACGGCGGATAATCTGAAAAAATATGGTGGATTTATCCCCGGTATCAGACCAGGTGCGCGCACTGCCGAATATATCGATTATGTTCTCACCCGGATTACGGTTATTGGCGCGATTTACCTTGCTGCCATTTCACTTCTGCCGGAACTGCTGATAGCCAATCTGGCGTTACCGTTTTATTTTGGTGGTACATCTTTGTTGATTGTGGTCTCGGTGACCATGGACACAGTGTCGCAGATACAGAGCCATTTGCTGGCGCATCAATATGAAGGCCTGGTGAAAAAGTCCAAATTGAGAGGAGGGCGGCGGCGATGAAGCTGATTTTGCTCGGACCTCCCGGAGCTGGAAAAGGCACACAAGCGCAACGTCTGGAAGAAAACCACGGGTACATTCAACTTTCCACCGGAGACATGTTGCGGGCAGCTGTTGCTGCTGGCACCGAAATAGGACTTCAGACGAAAGATTTAATGGCACGCGGCGAGCTGGTTCCCAATGAAGTGGTTGTTGAAATAATTTCCGAGCGAATTGCTCAACCTGATTGTGTCGATGGCTTTATTCTTGATGGATTTCCGCGCAATGTCGCCCAGGCTGAAGCTCTCGACGAGATGCTTGCCGATAAAAACCTGAAGCTCGACGCTGTTGTCGAAATAGCTGTTAATGATGGCATTTTGATCAACCGGATTGAAAAACGCGCAAGTGAAACCGTAGGTGGACCGCGCGAAGATGATAATGCGGAAAGTCTGAAAAACCGCCTTGTTGTCTATCATGAACAAACCGCACCTTTGATCGAATATTATCACAACAAAGGTGTTTTAAAGTCAATTGACGGCATGGCCGATGTTGATGAAGTCAGTAAACAGATTGAGGAGGTGTTGAAACAACGCTAACTTTGATTACGATTGCGCATATAAGCTGTTGACGAAGGTTATAGGAATCCTTTAAAAGTCCCCAATCTTTATATCTGGCTTAAACGGCACTGACCTGAGAGATGATTCTCGCCAAAAAGGACAGTGGCCGGTGTTTAGCTATGCAAAATAGATGTCAAAGCGGTTGTTGAGACCCTTGTAATTTAAAAGAACTTGGAGGCCAAATTGTGGCTCGTATAGCAGGTGTTAATATTCCAACCGGTAAGCGTGTAGAAATTGGGTTACGCTACATTCACGGCATCGGTCCAGCCCACGCAAAACAGATTTGTGAAAAGGTTTCTATTCCGCGCGAAAGACGTGTCAATGAACTGTCTGATGCCGAAGTGATCCAGATTCGTGAAGTCATTGAACGCGATTACCTCGTGGAAGGTGATTTGCGACGTGACACAGCGGTCAACATCAAGCGCCTTATGGATCTTGGCTGTTACCGCGGACTTCGCCACAGGCGTGGGCTTCCGGTTCGTGGCCAGAGAACACACACCAATGCACGTACCCGCAAAGGTCCGGCAAAAGCGATTGCAGGCAAGAAGAAATAATCTGGCTGCTAATTATTCAGCCGTTTTCAGACGATAGAACAGCGACACTTTAAAGAAAGCATTAGGCACTAAGTATGGCCAAGGAAAAAACCAAAGTCAGGCGTAAAGAGCGTAAGAACATCGCCACCGGTGTGGCGCACGTGAATGCGACGTTTAACAATACCATGATTACCATTTCAGATACTCAAGGTAATACTATTTCCTGGGCGTCAGCTGGAATGATGGGATTTAAAGGATCGCGTAAATCGACGCCATATGCAGCACAGCTGGCGGCAGAAGATGCCGGTAAGAAGGCTATGGAACATGGTATGAAGACATTGGAAGTTGAAGTTCGGGGACCAGGTTCTGGTCGTGAATCCGCTTTGCGGGCTCTCCAGACTGTCGGTTTCCAGATCACAACGATTAAAGATGTAACACCGATACCGCATAATGGGTGCCGCCCGCCCAAGCGTCGCCGGGTTTAACTTAAATATCGTTAGTAACAAGGCGGCTGCGCTGTCTTGAGTATTTTTATTTAAAAACTATTGCTGTTTTCCCAATCTCGCGAATTCGGAAAAC
>CAZJUF010000240.1:0-4944 GCA_964549055.1 uncultured Hyphomicrobiales bacterium
ACGCGGTGGGTAAAATCACACTGTTCATGTGCGCCGGTGCCATATACACCGCTGCACACAAAACCAAAGTCAGTGAACTTGGCGGGCTTGGCCGGGTTATGCCGTATACATTTGTTGCTTTTTTCATCGGCTCACTCAGTATCATCGGTCTGCCGCCCATGGGGGGTGCGTGGAGCAAATGGTATCTGGCACTCGGCGCTCTGGAGGCTGACCAGTTGTTTGTTGTGGCAATTTTGATGATCTCGTCATTGCTCAATATCGCCTATCTTATGCCGATAACTTTCAATGGATTTTTTGGCAAACCGGCCGCTGGGGTTGAAACTGGAAAAATCAAGGAAGCACCGCTGGCCTGTCTGATTGCGATTGCCATGACGGCCACCGGCACCGTGCTCTTGTTTTTCTTCCCCGGCACAATTTTCGAGCTGCTTCAGCTCATCAAGACCCGTTAGGATTTGGAGCAATGGAAAACCACGAAAAAAAATATTTTCTCGATGATCCGCGCAACGTGCAACGGCTGCTGTATGTGTTTTACTTTATCAGCGCCTTGTCAATTTTTGCCGAGTTTTTCATCAAACGTTATGTCGACCATCCGTGGGAGGCCATATTCGGGTTTTACGGTATCTACGGTTTTGCTGCCTGTACCGTTCTGGTTCTGGCGGCAACGCAGATGCGTAAACTGATCATGCGCAAGGAAGACTATTATGATAACTAGTTTTCCTCCTTTTCTGATTTTCTTTATAGGTGCCGCACTGGTTACCGTAACTCAGGGACGGACGCGCTCGGCTATTCTTCTTGCCGTTCCGGTGTTGGGTGCACTCAACTTAATGCAACTCGCTGATGGTCTTCAGTTTCAAATACAGCTGTTCGACTACACATTAACGCTGGTGCGGGTGGACAAACTCAGCTTCCTGTTTGGCCTGCTGTTTCACATCGCAACACTTCTCGGCGTTATCTTCGCCCTGCATACGGATGATAAACTGGAGAGCACCTCCGGTCTGGTCTATGCTGGCAGTGCGCTTGGCGCTGTCTTTGCCGGTGATATGATCACGCTGTTCATTTTCTGGGAAGTGCTGGCGGTAAGCTCGGCCTTCGTGATCCTGGCGCGGCGTACCGAAAAATCATTACGAGCCGCCATGCGTTACCTCATCATTCAGGTAACCTCGGGCGTTATTTTGCTGGCCGGTGTGTTGATCTGGACGTACCAGACCGGCTCAATTGAATTTAGCTATATCGGTCTTGATGGTCTGGCCTCGTGGCTGATCTTCCTCGCCATCGGTATCAAGTGCTGCTTCCCGTTTTTGCACAACTGGCTCACCGATGCCTATCCCGAAGCCAGCCCCACCGGCACGGTGTTTTTGAGCGCCTTTACCACCAAGGTTGCAGTCTATGCTCTGGCACGCGCTTTTCCGGGCACTGAACTGCTGGTCTATATCGGCGCAACCATGGCCATGTTCCCGATTTTCTTTGCGGTGATAGAGAATGATCTGCGGCGTGTACTGGCTTATTCCCTGATCAACCAGGTGGGCTTCATGGTGGTTGGCATCGGCATTGGTACGGCACTGGCCATTAACGGCGCCATTTCACACGCCTTCAACGATGTCATTTTTAAAGGGCTTTTGTTCATGTCAATGGGAGCGGTTTTATATCGCACCGGCAAAATCAACGGGTCCGACCTTGGCGGGCTATACAAATCGATGCCGTGGACGACAACGTTCTGTATTGTCGGCGCTGCGTCAATTTCAGCATTTCCGCTGTTTTCCGGTTTTGTGTCAAAATCGATGGTGATGACGGCAGCTTTGGAGGAAGGTTACCCCATCGTCTGGCTGGCATTATTGTTTGCATCAGCGGGTGTTTTTCATCATGCCGGCATCAAAATCCCATTCTTTGCCTTCTTCGCTCATGACAGTGGTATCAGAACCAAGGAAGCACCGCTCAATATGCTCATCGCCATGGGGATAGCAGCGACACTTTCAATTTTTACCGGCGTTTATCCCTGGTTTTTATACGACCTGCTGCCGATGCCGGTCGACTATGAGCCCTATACGGCAGCGCACGTGCTGACCCAGATGCAGATTCTGCTGTTCTCGGCACTTGCCTTCGTGTGGTTGCAGAAAAAAGGCCTGTACCCACCAGAGTTGCCAGGCATCAACATCGACGTGGAATGGATTTACCGAAAAGCTTTACCGGCGGTGGCTGTGTGGCTTGTTTCGCTCGGTGCTCACTTCCGCATCGGTTCGCTGGCACGCGTACAACGGTGGCTTGAGCGTACATTCAATCAGATTTACCGCCATCATGGACCAAATGGCGTGTTCGCCAGAACCTGGGCAACCGGCAGTGCTGCTCTTTGGACAACTGTTATGCTGGCGCTCTATCTGTTGGTCTATTTCTCAGGGCAGATGGAAAACCTGTTTGTCGGCTTTTAGGAACTGTCGTCCACCTTGCAGCCCCAGTATTGTAACGCCACCAGGGCCTGATCACGGGATAATCTGTCGAAAAGGTTGCGTAGCGGATCCAACCTTTCCCGGCTGCCGATGATGCAGGGTTTGGCATTTACGAAACGCAACAATGCTTCATTGACACCGGCACGACTTGCGCCGATCGCCTTGGCGGCTACCAGAAAAGCTTCACCACCTTTATCATTTAATATGCGCGCAGCCGTTTGAGGAGACAGGCGGGCATTGGAGACCAATTGTTCAATTGCCCTGTCGTATTTGTCACTGACCAGCAGTTTGGCCAGTACGGTCAGGCGCTCATCGCTGATGTCGGCGGAGCACAGTGTTTTTTGGTGTTCCTGCCAGGCATCGTCCTCATACAAAAAGCCGGTAAGGGAGCGTTGATCGCACAGGTATGTCAGCAGAATATATTCGCGTATCTGACCGGGAACATGCCAAAACAGTTCCATCGCGTCAGCGGCAGCAATTTCCGGTCGAAACAAAATGGCATTTTGCAGGGTGATATTATCTTTGGCGCGGGCGATAAGATCACTCAGGGTTCTGGTAGAAATTTTTGAACCGGTGTTCATCAGCACGGCTTTGACAATATCTTCAGTACCAATATCAACAAGAAGATCGGACACCAGCGGTGAGAGATTTTTTCGGCTGGCGATGTTTAACTGTTCTGGTTGTTCACATCGATGAGCAATTTCGACGAGATCAATATCGTGCAAGTCACCGAACTGTAAAAGCGGCCCTGAAATATTAAAGCGCCCGCAGCGCGCCAGTTTTAATGCCAGTCTTGGTGCAGTTTCCACAGTGTTGGCCAATCGCTCAGCCAGCCTTTCCAGTACGGTTTGGGATAAAGCGTCCCAGTCACGCAGGAGCAGGGTTTCGGCAAAGACACGCTCGTTTGGCATGACGTGAGTTGACGGCAGAAACAGGAAATCAATCAACCGCTTTAACGAGCGCTGCCCGAGCATTTGCGTTGCACCAGGTGGTGCTTTGTCCACCGGATCCATCACGGCGCAATCAACAATAGGATCGGTTTTGGTCGAGCTTAATTCTGCCACACTCAGCCTTACATCTGTTAAATATTCCTCTGTATTTTGGTTATACTTTAAATTCAGCAACTTTAGATGAAGTTACTTGTTACTATTTATAATTTATTCAATTATTATTTGAGTTATATTGATTTTAAACTTGTTTTATATTTAAGTTAATTTGGTTCTACATTTGATTAAATTTCGAGCTATCAGACAGCCATGGTGCTATTGAATTAACCGGGGCCATCGATTAACTCTAGATCATGCTTTTGATTTTGGCCGGGGGAATATTTTAGGGAAATTCAGTGATGACAGTTGATCCAGGACACACGCGCAAAAAAATTGAAAAGACGGATGAGGAATGGCGCCAACAACTGACGCCAGAGCAATATGATGTCACCCGTCGCGCTGGCACGGAACGCGCATTCACCGGGGCTAACTGGGACGAGAAAGCTGCTGGAACCTACTTTTGCGTTGGCTGCGACAGCTCTTTGTTCAGATCAGAAACAAAATTTGATTCAGGTACTGGCTGGCCGAGCTTTTATGCCCCCGTTGAGGCCGATGCGGTTGAGGAACATGAAGACAGGGGATTTTTCAGCCGCCGCACTGAAATCAGGTGTGCGACTTGCGATGCTCATCTCGGCCATGTTTTCCCTGATGGGCCCAAGCCAACGGGCTTAAGATATTGCATGAACGGCAATGCCATGAAATTTACAAAGGATTGAGTTAAGTGTCTTCAATACCCAAAGCTGCCAGAATTCCCTCGACGATGACCCATCACGGAATTACCCGTGAAGATGATTACGCCTGGTTGCGGGCTGATAACTGGCAGGAGGTTATGCGCGATCCTGATGTTCTGCCCGCCGACATCAAGACCTATCTCGATCAGGAAAATGCCTATTGCAAGGACATGATGGCGGATACATCCGAGTTACAAGAGACGCTGTTTGAAGAAATGAAGGGGCGCATCAAACAGGATGATTCAAGTGTGCCTTCTCCTGATGGCCCCTATGCCTATTACGTCAGTTACGTTGAAGGCGCACAACATCCGCGTTATTGCCGCAGTTTGCGCGATGGCGGTGAGGAACGAGTGCTGATTGACGGTGATGAACTTGCCAAAGGCAACAGTTTTTTTCAACTCGGCGGCATTGCCCATTCTCCTGATCACCAGCTTCTGGCTTACTCCACCGACGTCAAGGGAGCTGAATTTTACACCATATACTTCAGCAACACAGACACCGGAGACCTGCTTGACGAAACCATAGAAGACACCACAGGAGGCATCACCTGGGCGCAGGACAATAAAACTGTGTTTTACACCCGCGTTGACGAAAACCATCGCCCCTCGCGGGTTTTCCGTCATGTTATCGGCACACCCGCCAGTTCAGACGTGCTGGTTTACGAAGAAAAAGATCCGGGGTTTTTTGTCGGTGTTGGCGAGACCCAAAGCGGTCGTTACATTATCA
>CAZJUF010000241.1:0-4938 GCA_964549055.1 uncultured Hyphomicrobiales bacterium
CTGAATTATTCCGATCACGCCAAAGAATGCGGGCTTGCCATCCCTACCGATCCGATAATTTTCAGCAAAGCCATCTCGTCGCTTTCCGGACCAGATGATGATGTCATCATTCCCAAAGGCTCAACCAAAGTTGACTGGGAAATTGAACTGGGCATCGTCATTGGCGCACGCGCGCAATATGTGTCGCAAGACACAGCCCTTGATTATGTTGCGGGTTATTGCATCGTCAATGATGTGTCAGAGCGCGAGCTGCAGGTTGAACGCAGTGGTGGCCAGTGGGACAAGGGCAAGGGGTGCGATACCTTCGGTCCCATAGGCCCGTGGCTGGTGACAAAAGACGAAATTCCCGATCCGCAGAACCTGGCCATGACTTTGACAGTCAATGGTGACAGCCGCCAGAATGGCAACACCAAAACCATGATATTCGGTGTCAGACAACTGGTCGCCGACATAAGCTCATGGATGACCCTTGAGCCCGGCGATATCATCTGCACCGGAACACCTCCCGGTGTCGCCATGGGCATGAAGCCGCCAGCCTGGCTCAGGCCCGGTGATGAGATGCATTTGAGCATTGAAGGTCTCGGCACACAAAGGCAGAAGGTTGTCGCTTATGTCCGATAACGCTGTATCCCGTGCAGTGATGCGACAAAAACGCGCTCTCAAAATTATGATTATGATGTTGATCAAAGCCTATGCTAGACAGTCAGCGCAAATAAAACAGTTTCAATTATCGAGTAATCAAGTCCCATGATGAGTTTAAGAAAATTTGCCGCGCAAGCTCTGTTTTTTGTCGTCTTTATCGCCGTTTCAGCCTTGCCTGCATCGAGCCAGACCACGCGATTGGGCGCGGATGAGGCCTATGAACTTTCAAATCGCGGGGACATAATTCTGATTGATGTGCGCACCCCGGCCGAGTGGAAAAAGACCGGCATCGGTGCCTCTGCCCGAGCCATTTCGATGCATCGTCCCGGTTTTTTTGACAAGTTAAAGAAAGTAGTGCGCGGTGATAAAACTAAATCGATTGCCCTCATTTGTGCCCGGGGCAACCGCTCAAGCCGGATGCAAACAGCGTTGGTTGAACGCGGCTATACAAATGTTATCGATGTCGCCGAAGGAATGCTCGGAAGCAAGGCTGGCCCCGGCTGGATTGCGCGCGGCCTGCCTTTGGTCAACCCGGGCTAGCCAACAACTCCGGCGCAATCACAAACCGACTTAACTTCCTTTGACGATGGGGTTTGACCCATCTTCCTGTCTTACCGGCGAAAGCCGGTATCCAGCGCCACAGATTCATGCTCCGCTGCCTGGATACCGGCTTTCGCCGGTAAGACAAATGTGAGTAATAGTTCAAACATCAACGCTGTTGGTATTTTCTATGCGGAGTGCGGTGTGTGGTTGCTGAGGTCAATGTGGCTGTCGCCATGCTTGTTGCGTTCAACAAAATATGCACAAATATTCAGCGCCAAAGTGACCAGCGGTGCAAATGGGTATTTGATATAGGTTTGCTCAAAAGTGGGTGCAGTCATGGTTCTGCTCCTTTCACGTAGCGGTGCAGCATTGTTGCGCCGCACCTAAAAATTGTGGCATGTGGTATACCACACCATGAATATAGCAAATAAATCAGATATTTGAAGACGTTATTGTGCAATGCACCCATGCGCTGGTTGCATGGCGATTGAGCGGCTTTTAGCGCCCAAGTGCCAGACGCATGGTTGTGCCGATCACGGCGGCTGAACTTGCCATGTGGACACTGGCAGAGGCGAGGGCGTCGATTTTTTCTGCCGCACTGCCGGTGCCAAAAACATTGACCGTGCCAGCGTGGCCCATGCGCCGGTCTGTTGGTGCATGTTTGCCGGCGATATAGGCTGCAACCGGCTTTTTGACTGAGCTGTGTTTGAGGAAATCGGCCAATTCTTCTTCAGCCGATCCGCCAATTTCGCCAATCAGCAGAATGCCTTCGGTCTTGTCGTCGGCTAAAAAAAGCTCAAGGCAATCAACAAAATCAATACCGAAAACCGCGTCGCCACCAATGCCGATTGAGGTGGATTGGCCCAGGCGCACTGAATAAAGCTGATCAATCGCTTCATAGGTTAAAGATGCTGAGCGGGAAATAACGCCAATCGGCCCGGCGAAATGGCGATGGGTGGGCATAACACCGACTTTGCTTTGCTCCGGGGTTATGATGCCTTGAGAATTCGGGCCAATCAATCGGCTGGCGGATCCTTCCAGCGCCTTTCTCACCCGCACCATATCAAGCACCGGCACCCGTTCAGTCACGCACACGATCAGTGGAATTTTGGCGTCAATCGCTTCAATAATTGCGTCAGCAGCATTTTGTGGCGGCACAAACACCAAAGACACATCGGCCCCGGTGGTTGATTTTGCTTCGTCCACCGTATCAAACACCGGCAGGCTCAAATGCTTGCTACCGCCCTTGCCGGGGCGCACGCCGCCAACCAGATTGCTGCCATAGGCGATCGATTTTTCACAATGAAAGGTTGCTGTTGCACCGGTGATGCCCTGACAGATAATGCGCGAACTCGCGTCTAGCAGAATGGCCATTATGCCGTCTCCTTCGATGTAGCTGCTTTTACCAGCTCAACCGCATGGGTCATATCGCGGGCAAATTGGGTAGCGATACCCTGACTGGTCAATACCTTGTGGCACAGCTCCATATTGGTGCCACCAGCGCGCACAATAAGCGGCACATTCAGCCCCTTGCGCTGGACTGCTATGGCAATGCCTTCGGCAATCGTATCGCAGCGTAAAATTCCACCGCCATAAATGTTGACCAATACGGCCTCAACATTGGCATCGCCCAAAACCATCTCAAATCCGGTCGCCACCTGTTCGCGGGTTGCCACCGGGCGAATATCCATGAAATTTGCAGGCGCTACACCGTTGTCGATCAATAGGTCCAAAGTGGCAAGAGCAAGGCCCGCCCCATTGACCACACAGCCTACATTGCCACCCAGGCTGGCAAAATTAAGCTCATACCTCCGGGCCTCAAGCTCGCCTTGATCTTCTTCACTCTCGTCGCGCAATTGCTCCAGATCACCATGGCGAAACAGCGCATTGTCATCGACGATCATCTTGGCATCGATGGCGAGGAGCGAGCCGTCTTTGGCCAAAGCCAGCGGGTTGATTTCAATCAGGCTGGCATCAAAATCCCGGAAAGCATTAAACAAAGACTGGGCAATGGAAACAGCTTCAATAGCGCTGTTTCCTGAAAACCCCAGCCCGGCGATGAACTGGTTGAGAGCCTCACTGTCGAGCTTGTCAACATCGTCGACCACAAGCTTGTGAATTTTATTTGGATCTTCAGCCGCCATTTCTTCAATATCCTCGCCACCGGAAGACGAGCCGAGAAAAGCGATTTTAGCCGTTGAGCGATCAATCAGAACAGCCAGATAAATTTCCTGTTCAATCTGGCAGGCGGCTTCAACATATACCTGATTGACCCTTTTTCCCGCAGTCCCAGTCTGGGCGGTAACGAGTGTTGAGCCAAGCAGGGCATCGGCAACGGAGCGCACATCAGTAGCTGAACCAGCACGTTTGATACCCCCGGCCTTGCCACGGCCACCGGCATGTATCTGCGCTTTGACAATCCAGTTTTCACCGCCAATATGAGTGGCCGCACTCTCGGCATCGGCTGGCGTTCGCGCAATGGCCCCTTTTGGTATGGGGACGCCATAATCGGACAAGAGCTCCTTGGCCTGATACTCATGCAAATTCATAATCGCCTCCCTCAGGACCGTTTGCCTGCCGTGCTGGATTTATACGCTTTTCCCGTCGCGGCGGGTTTAGCGTCAGCTTAACTTACTGGTATACCATATGCCAGATAAGATAAAAAATCAAACCAAACCTCTGTATGAAAATGAAACGCTGTCACAGCATGACAGGAAATTCACAAAAATTATAAAAAAAAACTAGGCAGGGCGGTGTTTTTAGTTTTATGGTCTACTGGTATACCAGAGGCCACGGTCTGAATGGGAGTAAAAAGCGATTGTGCAGATTGCTCCGGTCTTTGGGAAAAAAAGCGCTACGCGTGGGATCCGACGAGCAATATTCGCGATGACCATTGAACGTAGTGCAGACTTAGGGAGGATACTAATGCGTCGCTTAGTTAAAACCACTTTCGGTGTTGGGATGACCTTCGGGTTGGCCTTGACCGCTGTCGTAGGTGTTGCTCAAAACAAGGCTTTTGCAGCCGCAGACTGGAAACCAAAAAAGCCGGTCCAGTTCGTTGTTATGGCCGGTAAAGGTGGTGGTGCTGACAAAGCAGTCCGCTTGATCCAGAGCATCATCGCAAAAAACAAAATGGCACCTTACGCCTTTACACCAGTCAACAAACCTGGTGGCTCCGGTGCGGAAGCGCTTGTCTATATGAAGCAGAAAAATGGTGATGATCACACCATCATGTTCACCTTGAACAGTTTCTACACAACACCCCTTCGCCAGCCAAAACTGGGTATTGATATTACAACATTCACCCCCATCGCCCGTATGGCCGAAGATACATTCCTGCTGTGGGTTAATTCCGATCGCAAAGACATCAACAACATGGATGATTTTGTCAAAGCCGCAAAAGCCAAGGGCAAAGCCTGGATCATGGCTGGAACCGGTAAAAACTCCGAAGACAACCTGCTTACCGACTTCCTCAACAAGGCTTATGGTCTTGAAATGAAGTATGTGCCTTACAAGGGCGGCGGCAAGGTTGCCAAGCAGCTTGCAGGTAACAACGCCGATTCAACCGTCAATAACCCGTCGGAACAACTCGGCTTTTATGAAGCAGGAAAAACCAAGGCTCTTGCTGCATTCACACCCAAAAGACTGCCACTGTTCCCGAATGCACCAACTTTTAAAGAACTTGGCAAAGACTTTGTCTACTTCATGCAACGCACCGTTGTTGGCGCACCAGGCATGAGTGCCGGGGCTGCA
>CAZJUF010000242.1:0-4931 GCA_964549055.1 uncultured Hyphomicrobiales bacterium
GCAGCGGTGCAAACAGCACCGGCACCAGTTCACGCAGCGGTGCAAACAGCACCGCCGCCACTTCCGCGAGCAATCTCGACGCAGGAACCCACCGAGCCCGAGCCTGTGCCCCAAACGCGTCAACCAGCACCCTACAGGGAACCATCGCGTAATACTGCCGTACAAGCCCTGGCAAAACCGGCTCCGCGCCCACGGCCCTCCACACTGCCACCAGGCCCGGGGCGCCGCGGTCCAGAAACCAGGCCGCGCCCTGTTCCACCCGCACATTCTGATGCCGGACAGTTGAATGGCGAAGAAGGCGTTGGTACGGAAGATGCGACAGCCCAGTCTTTTGCAGAAATTCGACCCGGAGACGAAAAGTGATCAAAGCCGGGGTTTTTACCTTTAATACCCTGCGTAAATTTTTTCCTCTTTTCCTGATTACCGGCTTCTTTCTGTATTTCAGCCAGCCTTTGAGTGCGCAGGAACTTACCATAGATTTTGCCGAGGGAACGGGCCTTACCCAGCGCGCGTTCCAACTCATCGCGCTGATCACAATCCTGTCTCTGGCGCCGTCAATTCTGGTGATGGTGACATCGTTTACCCGCATTGTCGTGGTGCTGTCATTGCTGCGAACAGCCATTGGTATTCAGCAGTCACCGCCAAATTCCGTGATCATTTCACTGGCCCTGTTTCTCACAGCCTTTGTTATGGCGCCGGTGCTGGAACAGTCATATCGCGATGGTATCCTGCCGCTGATTGAGGAAAAAATCGAGTTACAAGAAGCTTTTCCCCTGGCCGCCAAACCGTTTCAGGTGTTCATGATGAAACATGTTCGCGAAAAAGACCTGCAGCTGTTTATCGATCTCTCAAAAATAGAAAAACCGAAAAATGCAGATGATGTTCCCCTGCATGTGCTCACACCCGCTTTCATGATAAGTGAACTCAGACGGGCTTTTGAAATAGGGTTTCTGCTGTTTGTCCCCTTCATTATCATCGACCTTGTGGTCTCGTCTGTGCTGATGTCGATGGGCATGTTGATGCTGCCGCCGATCATTATATCACTACCGTTCAAGCTGATTTTCTTCGTCCTGGTAGACGGGTGGTACATGGTGGCAGGAAGCCTGATCAAGAGTTTCGGGACTTAAATGAGCCGCCACTTTAATAAGCGCTACTATAAACTCCAAAACTCAACTCTGGGGAGCCAGAGCCACATCGCTTGGCAAAGACAATTCAGCCTTGCGAAATTCTTCCAGGAAACTCTTCAGCGTGTCGATTGCAGCAATTTTCGTGGCTATGTTGCGAAACTCCGCCTCAAGCCCGCTGTTCGATGACGTGATGACCTTGAAAGTCTGGGCATCTACAGACTTTGCCATTTTGGTGTCGAATTTTGTCACCAGCCGTCTGGTCCCCAACATGTCTTCGGCAAGCGTATATGAGATTGCCGCACGCAGGACATTAATCCTTTGAACATCGGTTAATTCGGTAGCTTCTTTCCAGATATCGCCCAGATAGCGTTCATAAGCTTCGCCAGCGTTTTGCCAGCGTTTGCTTCGCCACAGAACCGCCGCGCGTGCGCGTTCCACATCTTTGCCTTTTAGATTCACCAAAACACTTAACGCCAGATCATACCGGTTCAATTCGGCCAACGCGCGGGCTTCCAGAAGAGCCCTTCGCCGGACCACGGTTTTGGGCAAAACCGCCTGACGTGTACGTCTTATGATTGTGAGGGCTTTTTGTGGCTGGCGTCTCAGCAATTCAACCAGAGCAAGCCTGGTGGCCACTTGTGCACGTGCTGCACCTTTGAGGCGTTTTTCAACCTGATGCGACAGGATTTCAGCAGCCTGATCCAACAGGTCAACTGATATAAGTGTGTCTGACAATCTGCGTATCATTTCGTCACCGAGCCGACCGACCGGCGTCAGTTCACGGAAATCATAAAACAAACTCAATGTCTGGAGCGGAGACAGGGTCTTGATTTTTTCACCCAGAAAAATCCTGTTGAACAAGGCAACCATATCATCCTGGATAAGCCGGCCAATTTTTTTGTCGCGGTAATACGTGACCGCCGTGCGCATGGTCTCAAGCCCGCGCCGGTATCGTTTACGGGCAACATAAAGCTTGGCCAGTTCGCGCATGACTTTCAACTCAATCTCGTCACCGCGCCAGGCAATCAATTGTGATTCAAGCTGCTCAAGTGCAACATCAGATTTAATGTAACTCAGGCGAAATCTGAGCATGGTTTTGTAAAAGGACGTTTCGGATTCAACTTTCCGGTCCCCATAGCTCAAGGCTTCATTATAATAATCAAGCGCCTCATCATTGCGGGCTTGTAATTCAAGGATCCGGCCATTCAAAAACGCTGCTTCAGCAATATACTTTCGCTCCAGATTGGTTTTTGGCATGGCGGCGAGTTGGTAACGTGCGCCCGATGTATCGTTTGTCTCGATGTTTGCGCGCGCCGCACTGATCCTGAACAAAGCTTTTAGCTCATCGGGAAAATTCTTCATCGAGTTTTCCCCACTGAAAAAACTCTTACGCGCCTGCTCCCAGTCACCCTCCGCAACTTCGAGCAGTCCAAGCCACAGTTTGGTTTCATTATCGTGCGCCAGACCCTGCGATGCCAGATCAAACCTCGCCGCCTTCAGGCGATACATCATCAGATTGGCAACACCGCGCAATGCATGGTACTTGGGATCGTTTTCGATTTTTGGATTGATCCTTTTCAGAATTTCCAAAGTGCCCAGAGCTTCAGCGCCAAGCTGATTGCCGACATAAAGCTGGGCCAGCTCAAGGCGCGAGGCCAGGGTGTATTTCAATTCTGATTTCGAAGCGATATCACGTTCCAGTTGGGCGCGCCGGTTACCAAACCGGAGGCGCCCGCCTTGTGCCCATTTGACAAAGTCCACGTTGCCGGAGAGCGTGATATCGACCACCTTTTGGGCAACCCGGTTGGCCGAGGCCCCATCGACACGGGACAACATCAAACCTTCATCGCGGGTAATCACCACGTTGTCGGAATTCAAATTGATTTTCAAATCATCAATTGCAGGCTTAACAGCGATGCCCTGGGCGGTGATAATCGTCGAAAATTCAACAAATTTTTGAACCCTGACGACACCCTGTGGCGATCCTACTGCTGTTACAACGGCTAATTGATCACCGACTTCAGGATCTTTAAACTGGTGCAGACGGGCGGGTTTTTTGAGATTGAAGGTAATTTTGGTGCGGCCGTCCGAGCGGTTTCCAGACACCAGAGAAACAGGTTTGACCGGACTTGCGATAAAATCCCCAACACTCAACAACCATCGGGTATCCTCCCGGGTAACGCTGGCCAAAGAGGGGCGGCTCAACTTCAGCAACAGGGCAACCGTGTCTTTTGTCGGGATGATGTTATAGCCAGCAATGCGATCAAATTTGGTTTGCCCGTCATCGAGCGCACTCATGTCGAGTTTACTGTTGGTATCAAAAATCACCCACAGGCTTTCGCCGCGCTGAAAGACTGCGGCGGGCACATCTTGTGTGAATGGAAAACTCAAACGTAAATTTCCAGCGACCATCTCGGCTTCTATTTTGATCGTTTCGCCATTTTTCTGAACGACTGAGGCGGTGGTTTTTTCGATCGAGGAGCTTTTTCCAGCGGGTTGTTCATTCAGCGATTGGACTGGTCCTGTTTCGGATTTTTCAGACCCCATTTGTGATCCGGCAACCTTCATGGCCACGGACTTGCCGCCGGTTTTTGAAACCTTGCTCACCACCATCTGCGGATCTTTCACCTGTTCGGTGTCCGGCTTTTTAACCGGCATTGCAGGTAAAGGTTTTTTCACAGGGGTTTTTTCAGCCGGTGCCAGCTTTACGGAGGCTGGCTTGGGGGTGATGGGTTCTGGTGTCACTTTTGTTGACAGGGCTGCGTTAAACTCCACAACCTCCTTGCGCGCATCTACATTGGCTGCGGAAGGATCGTCAGTGGCATCTGGCGCAAGGATGACCAGGGGTTGCTCGTATTCCTTTTCCTCTTCAGCACTCAGAGAACTTGTTACATCAACAACATAAGTCACACCTTCGCGAAAAGCGCGGATGTTGGTATCTTCACGCAGCATGATATCGACAACAAGGCCATTGTCGGTAAGTTTTGTTTCGGCACCGGTAACAAATTTTGGCGGATCAACCTTCAATCGTGTGACGTCGGTTCTGATCAACTTGTCAAACTGGATGTTGAGAACCTTGCCATTGCGGCTGACCTTGACGCCAACTTTTTTGTCCCAGTCAAACACCAGGCGGCTGAATGTCGGATATTCCCCAACTCTGATTTTGAGAATATTCTTTGAGTTTTTAAAAGCCTCAATCCGTGCCAGCTTACGTTTTTCTTCATCATCTTTACGGTTCCTGGCAGAAATTTCATCGATAATTTTTTGCGGGAGTCCGGGCAGCAGACCGACCCAGGGCTCGGGCAGAATATCTATGAACAACCGATCACCGGCTTCGATGGTATTCAGCCTGAGATCTCTTGACAGTGCAAAGCGAATTGACTTGCCATCAGGGTCAATGCGCCCAATGGTAAAATAATCTTTCAGCGGCACCATAAACTGGTCCAGCTTCAGGCTTATTGCTTCCTCAAATGAGATAATGAGCACCCCATCGGAAATTCTGGCGCGATAAGGCGGAAGTTTGGCGAACCGAAAGACGATACGACCATAGCCATTATCGTCTATGGCGGAAACCTGCGCGGTAATCTGCGCCTGAGCGGGAATTGACGAAAGATGGATGAAGGTCAGCGTCAAAAGCACCAAGACGCCTTTTGGAATGACGTGGAATGCTGCCAGCCGGTGTCGCCAGGCAGCTCGAAACCGCTTTTCGCAAACTTTCAGACTATGCAGAAAAAATCCCGATAACCAATTCACGTGACACAACCGCCATAATCGCCTTGAGAACACACCGCACAATACGGTCTC
>CAZJUF010000243.1:0-4899 GCA_964549055.1 uncultured Hyphomicrobiales bacterium
TTTTGGCCACGCTTTGGGTGAGCACGCACCAACCGAATACATTTCGCACGAACCGATTGGCGTTTGCGGATTGATCACCCCGTGGAACTGGCCCATGAACCAGGTAACGCTAAAAGTAATACCAGCACTTGCCGTTGGCTGCACAGTGGTCCTCAAACCAAGCGAGATCGCCCCCATGTCGGCCCTGTTGTTTGCTGAAATGATTGATGAAGCGGGCTTTCCTCCCGGTGTTTTCAACCTTGTAAACGGCGATGGCCTGTCTGTTGGGGAAGCCATGTCCTCTCACCGCGACATTGATATGATGTCTTTTACCGGCTCAACGCGCGCCGGTGTGGCGGTTGCCAAAGCGTCGGCTGAAACCGTCAAACGCGTGACACTTGAACTTGGCGGAAAATCTCCAAATATTATCTTTGACGATTGCAATATCGCCAAGGCTGTCAAAGCGGGAGTTTTGCATTGTTTCAACAATACCGGCCAATCCTGTAACGCTCCCACCCGTATGCTGGTGCAGCGTTCCATCTATGATGAGGCGGTAAAAACCGCGGTTGAAGCCGGAGGAAAAGTCGAAGTTGGCAATCCAGCAGACGAAGGACGTCACATCGGCCCGCTGGTTTCAGATGTACATTTTAAAAAAGTGCAGGGCCTGATCCAGAAGGGCATCGATGAAGGGGCTAGATTGGTGCTGGGCGGCACCGGCAAGCCCGAAGGGTTCAATCAGGGCTATTTCGTCCGCCCCACTATTTTTGCCGACGTTGACAATGACATGACCATCGCGCGCGAAGAAGTGTTTGGACCGGTGTTGGTAATGATCCCGTTTGACAGCGAAGAAGACGCTATCAAAATAGCCAATGATACGCCTTACGGCCTGTCCGCCTATATCCAGAGCGGCAGCGAGGAGCGCGCCAAACGGGTATCAAAGCGCCTGCGTGCTGGAATGGTGTTGATAAACGGTGCCACACGGCCCGGTGGCAGCCCTTTCGGGGGCTACAAGCAATCCGGCAACGGGCGCGAAGGTGGCACCTGGGGTCTGGAAGACTTTCTCGAAGTCAAGGCAACAAGCGGCTACGCTTGAGCCTGAAACCAGTTATTTACAATAAAAGGGTGGTCGACCTGGGGATTGCGGTACACGAGGAGGCCACTCCTACCGCCCACAGGCCGACCGTAACCCCACGGACCCAGGAGATGCGGCGGACCTGAGTAAACCCGTAGGGTATTCGAAGGGTTAAGCGTCTGATAGGAATTAAACACCGGCATAATTGAATTTGCAGCGCATGGCCTCACAATTCAATCAGGGTTCTGATGCAACTTCCTGTCAAACCTTGACCCGACAATTGATAATCCTATTTAGGCTCATCGGTCGTGAAAGGCAAAGCATTCATGGGCTTCGTAAGGGGATTTAGTTTTTGTTCGTAAAGGGTTAACCTTAACAACTACAGAACGAGGTTAACCGCCAACCGCAATATTCTTAAGCAGCTTCCGCAACCACGCGGTTTCGCCCGTCATTCTTGGCGCGGTAAAGGGCCTGATCGGCGCGTTTTAAAATGGTCTCCGGCGTATCATTGAGCTGCTCCAGACATGCCACACCGACACTACAGGTAAGATCGAGGCTGCCATTGTCGACACTGACATAAAAAACGCTGGATGCTATGCACTGGCGTATCCTCTCGCCGACCATAAAGGCGAATGACAAGTCCGTATCGGGCATAACCAGAACAAACTCTTCACCACCAAAGCGGCAGGCCAGATCAATGCCGCGAATATTTTTGAGAATTCTCTTGGAAAACTCCTTCAACACCTCATCCCCAACATCATGACCATAGGTATCGTTCACAGCCTTGAAGTGATCAATATCGAGGATAATCAGGGATATATCCTTGCCGCGGTTGGCCGCCTTGTTAACCAGCGTTGCGATATGGCCTTCCATATAGCGACGATTGTACAAGCCGGTTAAAGAATCGGTAATCGCCAGTTCCATGCTTTGCTCAACACTGTCGCGCAATTGTTCTGTATATCGCCGTCTTTTGAGCTGGGAACGCACCCGCACCAGCAATTCATTGCGATCGAGTGGGCGCATCAGATAATCGTTTACGCCGATATCAAGTCCACGCAACAATCTGGTGTTGTCATCGGCCTCGACCAGCACAAGAATGGACAAATCACGCGTGCGCTCGATTGAACGCAAGTGTGAACACAAGCGCAGACCGTCATAATTATTCAGAGAGAGGCTGACAATCAGCAATTCGCAATCCATCTCCGGGATTTTAACCAATGCTTCCTGCGGATCCGAAATCACTTCAATCTTGTGAAATTCTTCCAGGGTTTCAACAATCCGCTCGGCCGAACTTGCCTGATCTTCCACCAGCAAAATTCGGCCCGGTGCCTTTAATGTTTCTGCGACCAGTTCTTCCTGATCCATCAATCCCATACGTTCTGATGTGGCTGCACGCATGCGCAATTCATCGGTGACCATCTTCAGGCGCACCAGGCTTTTGACCCGGGCCAGAAGGGCCACATCATTGACCGGCTTGGTCAAAAAATCTTCCGCGCCCGCTTCCAGCCCCTGAACCCTGTCGCTGGGCTGATCGAGCGCTGTGATCATGACCACGGGAATATGCTGGGTTGCCGGGTTGGATTTAATCCGGCGACAGGTTTCAAACCCGTCCATACCCGGCATCATCACATCGAGAAGCACAATATCAGGCAAAGAGCGCTGCACGATTTCGAGCGCTTCTGTTCCGCTCATGGCGGTCAGCACATCGAAATATTCCGCTGTGAGCTTGGCTTCAAGTAATTTGACATTGGCCAGAATATCATCAACCACCAGAATTCGCGCAGTCATCGAGTTTCTCCCAAAATCCGGTCTATTGTTTTAATAAAATGAGATACCGAAATGGGTTTGGATATGTAGGCTTCGCAGCCACCATCACGTATTTTTTCCTCATCCCCCTTCATGGCGAAGGCGGTAACGGCTATCACCGGTATTTTACGCAACTCATCGTCCTCTTTTAGCCACTTTGTCACTTCCAGCCCGGAAACTTCCGGCAATTGAATATCCATCAAAATCAGATCAGGATTGTGCGCGCGCGCCAGATCAAGGGCTTTCAGTCCTTCGCGGGTCTCCAGAGTTTCATAGCCATGGGCTTCCAAAACATCATTGAACAGTTTCAAATTGAGTTCATTATCTTCAACGATGAGTATTTTTTTTGTCATCAGGCCAACCCTTCACGTGTCTCAGGAACACTTGCCCGCTAACCACTTACCCCAGGCACATAGAATCTGTTATTGCTTATCACAAATTAGGTAACCATCTGCTTAACTTCTGGCGCACAAGCCTTCAGCAGGTGGCGTCAACAGGATCTATATCGTGAAACAAAATGAAGCTGAAACCATAGCTCTCAATGCCTTAAGCTTTCTGGTCGGCAATGAAACCCGTCTGGAACGGTTTATGTCACTATCAGGAATGGACGCGACCGCGCTTAAAGACAATGCGTCCGATCCGGCTTTTCTGGCGGGAATACTCGATTACCTGTTACAGGATGAAACTCTGGTCTATATGTTCGCTGAAGAATACAACCTCTCCCCGGCCCTGCCCGCCACAGCGCGCCGCACCCTTGTTGGTGGCAACACCGGAGACTTTCATTGACCCCACCCAACTCTGAAAGGCTCGACCGGTTATTGAGTATGAATGCTTCTGACCCCCTCACCACATCTGAAATTGACGCACTGGCACTTGGCGATACAAGGCCTATCATCATTTGCGACGTTGACGAGGTAATCTTTCATTTCCTCGGTGGCCTCGAACAACACCTGGCCCAGCAACAATGCTGGCTTGATCCAGCGAGCTTTGCCCTGACCGGAAACATCCGGCATTCAGACACTAATGAACCGGTGTCGAAAGAGCGTGTCGGTGAATTGCTGTTTGGTTTTTTCGACGATTACGCCCATTTACTCAAACCCATCGATGGTGCCCGGCAGGTGTTGCAAACTCTGGCTGAAACTTGCGACATTGTCCTGCTCACCAATCTGCCACGCACCTATCTTGAGCCGCGAAAACAAAACCTGTGCGCGGAAGGCTTCGATTATCCCCTTGTCATTAACAGCGGCGCCAAGGGCCATGCGGTCGCCCGCATCAATCAATACGGTGGTCGACCAACATTTTTCCTTGATGACAGCCCGGCTAATATTCATTCGGTTGCAGAGATAGCACCTGAAACAATTCTCATTCATTTTATGCAGGATGAGCGCTTCCGCAAAGTCATGCCCGATATGCCCCAAACTACGTTGCAAGCCGAAAACTGGCGGCAAACCAGCACCTTCATTGAAAACAGCATTCGCCAGCAGGCCAACTCAGGCTAATGGCAGATCAACACAAAATTGGCATTGACCTGGGCGGCACCAAGATTGCCGCCATATTGCTTAAATCCAATGGTGATGTAATTGTTGAAAAACGCATCACATCACCGCGTAACAATTACCAAAAAACCGTTCAAATCCTTCAGAGAACAGTCCTTGAACTGGAAAGCGGTCTGCCGCGAAAAGCATCGGTTGGCATCGGTATACCCGGGTCAATCTCCCCCGCCACTAATCTGGTGCAAAATGCCAATTCCACCTGGCTCAATGGCAAGCCCCTGCTTGAAGATATTTCTCAGGCACTTGATCGCAAGGTCAAAATAGAAAACGATGCCAATTGTTTTGCCTTGTCCGAAGCTCTCAATGGTGCCGGGCGAGGCCATCGCATGGTTTTTGGCGTCATCATCGGCACCGGTTGTGGTGGCGGACTGGTGTTTGACAATAAACTGATTACCGGCCCCCATGCCATTGGCGGCGAATGGGGGCATAATCCCCTGCCGTGGCCAACGCGTGAAGAACTGGGTGCCGTTCAATGCTGGTGCGGAAAAA
>CAZJUF010000244.1:0-4892 GCA_964549055.1 uncultured Hyphomicrobiales bacterium
GATACCCTAACAACCTGATCTGGTTCGCACCAGCGGAGGGAGAGTGTAGCATCGACCACAAGCTTCACAATAACCACACAGCGATAATGGGCGCGGGCATCATGGGATTGATGGCTGCCTACTTCCTGCAGAAAAACGGGCATCAATGCGCCGTCTTTGAGCGTGGCAATGCGTCACTGGAACATGCAACGTCTTATGTGGCCGGCGGCATGCTGGCACCTTTTTGCGAGTTGGATGGTACCGAAAAGCTGATTGGTGATCTGGGGCTGGATGCGCTTGAGTTATGGCACGACATTGCAGCTGAACTCGGCCCCTCGCTGGATTATCAGGAAAACGGCAGCCTTGTTTTAGCCCACGGCTCAGACAAAAACGAACTCGACCGCTTTGCCCACAAGGTAAAAATCGCCGGTGGTGGTGAGGGACTAAAGAAAGTCACGGGCGAGGAAATCGATGCGCTTGAACCCGCTCTTTCCGGGCGTTTCAGACAAGGATTTTTTGTTGAGCATGAAGGCCAGGTAGACCCGCGCTCTTTGCTGCCGCTATTACGGCAACACCTGATAAATCAAGGTGTTACATTCTACTTTAACACCGAAACCTCAATTGTTGATAGCAGTCACCTCAGCGTCAACGGCGAGGTTCAGGCGTTTCGATGGATAATAGACTGCCGTGGATTGGGAGCGCGCACCGACCGGCCGACGCTGCGCGGTGTCAAAGGCGAAATCATCATAATTGAAACGCCGGAAGTCAGTTTCAACCGCCCGGTGCGGTTGCTGCACCCGCGCTATCCCATTTATATTATCCCGCGCACCGATAACCTGTTTTTAATCGGTGCGACCACGATTGAAAACGAGGACAATAATGGTGTCACCGTGCGCTCAGGTCTTGAATTGCTGTCAGCCGCCTATTCGCTTCATCCAGCCTTCGGTGAAGCACTTATTGTGGAACTCAACTCAAATTTGCGGCCAGCTTATCCCGACAATCTGCCCCATATCGAGGTCCATAAAAACCTGCTGAGTGCCAATGGTCTTTATCGCCACGGCTACCTGCTGGCTCCCAAAATCGCCCAGGAACTGAGCCAGTTTATAGCCACTGGAAACCCGTCAAATCGTTATTCCGAAATATTCGAGGTCGCCACATGACCATTACCATAAACGGTGAGCAACAACCCCTGCCCCAGCCCCAGACCGTTGATCAGTTATTGGCCAGCAAAGGCTTTGGCAAAAATATCGCGGTTGCCCTCAACGGCGCCTTTATTCCGCGCACCACCTATGGCAGGCAGGTTGTCAAAGACGGTGACGCAATCGAAATCGTATCTCCAATGCAGGGAGGATAATCTATGGACACAACCTGGACAATTGGCGGAAAAACGCTGCAATCACGCCTGTTTATCGGCTCAGCGCGCTATCCCTCACCCGATATTCTGGCAAAAGCAGTAAACGCTTCCAACGCAGAAGTCATCACCGTCTCCCTGCGGCGCGAATCCGCCACCAGCAAAGCCGGACAGCACTTCTGGCAATTGATTCGCGATCTCGGCATTCACGTCCTGCCCAATACAGCGGGCTGCCGCACCGTGGGCGAGGCTGTAACAACGGCTGAAATGGCGCGTGAGGTTTTTGACACCGACTGGATAAAGCTCGAAGTCATTGGCGATGATTACACCCTGCAACCCGATATTTTCAAACTCGTTGAAGCTTCTGCCATTTTGAACGACAAGGGCTTCACGGTTTTCCCCTATACAACCGATGATCTGGTGCTGGCACGCGAACTCGTCGCCACCGGCTGCGATATTCTGATGCCGTGGGGAGCCCCCATTGGCTCGGGCCAGGGTCTCAATAACATCCCCGCCCTCAAAACCCTGCGTGCGCGTTTTCCCGAAGTAAAGCTTCTGGTTGACGCCGGCCTTGGGGCACCGTCCCATGCCGCTCAGGCGATGGAATTGGGCTTTGATGGCGTCTTGCTCAACACGGCAATCGCCGAAGCCGGCAATCCTGTTGCCATGGCGCAAGGATTTGCCCACGCTGTTGAAGCAGGCTTTCTCGCCGCCAACGCCGGTATCATGCCGACACGCGATTTTGCCCAACCCAGCACACCCGAAATTGGTACACCCTTTTGGAAGACTGAGCAAAACACATGAAAACCAAAGGCGTTTATGGGTTTTATCCCATCGTTGACAGCTATGAGTGGGTGGCAAGACTTTTGCCTCTGGGCGTTAAAACCATCCAACTGCGCATCAAAGACAAATCAGTCGCCGAAGTAACCGGCCCCATCCGCGATGCAATTGCGCTGGCTCAACGCTATGACTGCCAGATGGTCATCAATGATTACTGGCAAGTGGCTCTTGAACACGGTGCCAAATTCATTCACCTGGGCCAGGAAGATATTGATAAGGCTGACAAAAGCACAATACAAAAATCCGGTGTAAAGCTGGGTATCAGCACCCATACAGGCGATGAGTTGACCCGCGCCCTCACCTGGAACCCGGACCATATCGCTTTAGGTCCAGTCTATGAAACCACACTCAAGATCATGCGCTATCAACCGCAAGGGCTTGCGCGCGTCAGCAACTGGAAAGCCAAAATCGCCTGTCCTTTAATTGGCATTGGTGGGATAACCCTTGAACGCGCACCCCTGGTGCTTGACGCTGGCGCTGATGTCATCGCCGTGGTCACGGATGTGATTTTCAACCCCAACCCCGAAGCACGCGTCGAGCAATGGCTGGAGTTGTTTAACAAACGCAACTGAAGCTCGAGGACACGCCAAAGCGTATCGTCATAGTCACAATTGGAACTCGTGGGCGATGTCAGGCCCGGGAGCACGTCTCGATCACAGTAGAATCATTTCCACAAAAAATGGCTGCAACCAATTATGATTGCAGCCATTTTTTTAAACTTCCCGAGAGAAAAACTTAACCGGGATTTCCAGGATCACCTTTTTGACCTTGAGGACCTTGAGGTCCTTGCAGTCCAGGCTCACCCTGAGGACCCTGAGGTCCGGTGGCGCCCCGGCGTCCCTGCGGACCGGCATCGCCCTTTGCTCCTTGAGGTCCAGCTTCACCCTGAGCGCCTTGTGGCCCGGTGGCACCTTGCTCACCAGTGGCACCCTGAGCTCCCGGTGCACCGGCATCACCTTTTTCACCGGCAGCACCCTGGGGTCCGGCATCGCCCTTTTCGCCCTTGAAACTAGCGGCATCAGCGGTAATTCGTTCCTGAATATAGCTTTCGAGTGAATTCTTGACCATCAAAAATCCGCCAATACCAAGCGCGCCCAGGATCAGGACAATCCATACGGCACTGGTTTTCTGTTTACGCCCCACCTCTTCCAGAATTTCCTGTTTAAGCTGGTTCGAGCTGTTATCCGCCATTATACGTCTCCCTCAGTGTATTCATTTTACTTCCGCTTGTTCTAATTGAATTTCACCTCATTGAACACCACTGTTGCCACCAAAATCAACAAAAAGGTGCAAACTGCAACCTCGCGGAAAGTTGAACATCAAAATCATGCGCGCATTATCCGCTTTTAACTCTTATTTTAACTATGTTGCATATTTTTGTCTGGTTCATTTTTATGAGCGGGTTTTATCGAAATTCGATGGTTTCACTGTTTGAAACTGTCTCAATTTCATCAACAAAGTGAGTAGTATAGTGAGTATCAACGCCGTTTCCAGCCAACCACCCCATTTCGCCAAACCGCAGTCTTCCGGTTCCGCTAAAGAAGCTTCGGAGCCAAAGTCGCAAGAAGCTTATGAAACATCTGCCAAAGAATCCAGCGAAGGCAGCTCAAGCATAAAAGCTTCCCCGCCATCAGGAACCGCGCAGGTTTTTGATATACTGGCTTAAATTTTAACGCCGCCGTCGTCTCGACGGGCGTGATTTATTGCTTTTCCCCAACTCGCGCTCAGGCAAATCCACTGCCGCGGCAAGGTTGGGATAGTTTGCTTTGGCATGGGGAAATGCCATGGCATCGACAAAGTGTTCCTGAAAGCTTGGTTCCAGAGCCGTTTCGATTTTTTCGATTCTTCTGACCAGTTCCTCGATTTCATCACGCGCGGCCCCATTCAAAAGCGCGATGCGTGCACCGGTTCCCGCAGCATTACCGGCGGAAACAACCTGGGACAGGTCACAATCTGGAATGAGCCCCAGAACCATGGCATATTTAACATCTATGTGGCTGCCAAAGGCTCCCGCCAAAGTTATGCGATCGACAGTATCGATGCCCATGTGGTCCATCAACAATCGCGCACCGGCATAAAGTGCAGCCTTGGCCAGCTGAATGGCGCGGATATCATTTTGCGTAATCACAATCTGCTGGGAACCATCATGCACCACATAGGAAAATGTCCGGCCATTGGCGATAATGCGCGGTGTTTTATCCTTTAAAGCCCCCTGAATGATACCGTCAGCTGAAATAATACCGCACAGAAACATCTCCGCGATGACTTCGATAATTCCCGAGCCGCAAATGCCGGTAATACCGATATCCTCAGTGCCTTCGGAAAAACCCGGTTCTGAAAACCACAAGCTGCACCCGATAACCTGAAAATCCGGCTCAAGCGTTTCGCGGTCAATACGCACGCGTTCAATTGCACCGGGTGCAGCGCGTTGCCCACATGAAATCTGCGCGCCTTCAAATGCCGGTCCCGTTGGCGAACTCGCCGCCAACAGCCGATGCTTGTTGCCCAGCACAATTTCCGCATTGGTGCCCACATCGATGATCAGGCGCATATCTTCCGACAGATGCGGGTTTTCGGCGAGAATAACAGCCGCTGTATCCGCTCCCACATGCCCGGCAATACACGGTAACGTATAAAACCGCGCACCGCCTTGCAGATTAAGTCCCATTTCCAGTGCCGGACGGGTAATGGCAGACCCCGTGGCAAGCGCAAATGGTGCGCC
>CAZJUF010000245.1:0-4877 GCA_964549055.1 uncultured Hyphomicrobiales bacterium
CCAATGACAAAGCCTGGGGACCAGAGGGCTATCTGGCCGACAAGGGATTGATCCCCATGTCGAACAAAGAACGTAAAGATTGGGCAGCGAAGGTCAAAGGCCTGCAAATCCTGTCCATGTAAGACACCGGGCGGCAAGCATCTTTTCGGTGCTTGCCGTTCCCGTTAATTGATTGCCCCAAACATGACGACGCACCAACAATTCTCCCTGACGCGAACCATTCCCCTGAGGGCCAGAATCTATGAAACTCTTGTCCATCTTTTGTTGTTGACCAGCTCGCTGATCGCCGTGGGTGTTACCATTGGCATTGTGTTTTCACTGGCTTTTGAAGCGTTTGAATTTTTCAAACTGGTGCCGGTTAAAGATTTCCTGTTTGGCCTTGAATGGAGCCCGCAAACAGCTATCAGAGACGATCAAATTGGTGCGCAGGGCAGTTTTGGTGCCGTGCCATTGATTACAGGAACCTTGCTGATCAGCGCCATTGCCATGGTTGTTGCCACCCCCTTAGGTCTGGCTTCGGCAATTTATCTGTCTGAATATGCCGGGCCGAAAACCCGATCTGTCATTAAACCGGTGCTGGAAATCCTGGCCGGTATACCCACCGTTGTTTACGGTTTTTTTGCCGCATTGGTTATCGCCCCATTCATCCGCACGGTGGGCACGAGTGCCGGTCTGGAAGTTGCTTCCGAAAGCGCACTTGCCGCTGGTCTGGCCATGGGCATTATGATTGTGCCGTTGATCTCGTCTTTGTCTGATGACGTAATAAATGCGGTGCCCCAGACCTTGCGCGATGCGTCATACGGGTTGGGGGCAACTCAATCAGAAACCATTCGCAAGGTTATTTTACCCGCTGCCCTCTCGGGCATTGCCGGCTCTTTGTTACTGGCTGCATCAACCGCCATCGGTGAAACCATGATTGTGGTCATGGCCGCAGGTCTTGCCGCCAACCTTACCGCCAACCCGCTGGAAGCTGTGACCACAATAACGGTTCAAATTGTTTCTCTTCTTACTGGTGATCAGGAATTTGACAGCGCTAAAACCTTATCCGCCTTTGCTCTTGGCCTGTTGTTGTTCTTCGTCACCCTGGCTTTGAACGTTGCTGCCCAAAGGATTGTTAAACATTACCGGGAACAATATGACTGACACTTTCACCAAACGCACACCGCAACTGGCGCGCCGTCATGCAAGTGAAATACGTTTTCAGTGGCTGGGAAAAGCGGCCATTATGATTGCCGTCGGGTTTTTACTGATCATGGTTGGAACAATTGGCTGGATGGGGGCAGGTGCGCTTAAACAGACCCAGATTTCTTTGTCGGTTTATTTTGATCCCCAGGAGTTTGACATCAATGCTCTGGAAAAAGCTGATTACGGTGCCATGGTCAAAGTGGCTTTACGCACAATGTTTCCGGACGCAAAAAAACGCCGCGACAAGCGCAAACTATACAAGCTGCTGAGCGCGCAGGCAGCCTTTAGTCTGCGGCGTCAGATCATCGATGATCCGAGCCTGATTGGTCAGACAAGGAAAATCTGGTTCATCGCCTCCGATGATGTTGACATGTTCACCAAGGGCAACATCACTGTTGGCGCCAACGGCAATGCCGGAAAACTGGACGTAAAACAATTGCAGTGGATCTCAACCCTCAACAATTCAGGTGCTGTGAGAAGCCGGTTTAATACAGATTTTTTCCTGTCCGGTGATTCGCGCGAGCCCGAACTGGCCGGTGTTTTAAGTGCCTTTGCCGGCACAGCGCTAACCCTAATGGTCTGTTTTGCACTGTCCTTTCCCATTGGAATTCTGGCAGCCATTTATCTGGAGGAATTTATCCCGCAAAACCGCTGGAGTGATCTGATTGAAGTTAACATCAACAATCTGGCCGCTGTGCCATCGATTGTATTTGGACTGCTCGGGCTGGCAATATTTCTCAACACATTTGGTCTGCCAAGATCATCTCCACTGGTTGGCGGTATGGTGCTGGCACTGATGACATTGCCAACAATTATCATCGCCTCACGCTCAGCCTTGCGTTCCGTCCCCCCCTCAATTCGTGAGGCAGCCCTTGGTATCGGAGCCACCAGAACCCAGATGGTTTTCCATCACGTCGCACCACTTGCCATGCCAGGCATGCTCACCGGCACCATTATCGGGATGGCACGCGCATTGGGCGAAACCGCTCCTTTGCTGATGATTGGCATGGTGGCATTTATCGTCGATACACCAACCTCCATCCTGCAACCGGCAACAGCGTTACCGGTACAGATTTTCCTGTGGGCTGACAGTCCGGAACGCGGTTTTCTGGAAAAAACCTCGGCAGCAATTATCGTTTTAATCGCATTTCTGATTGCCATGAATTTCATCGCCATCATCTTGCGCAGTAAATACCGGCAAAGGTTTTGATATGACATTAGCAGTACTTAACTCGGCAAAACCTGAAACAAAGATCGATCAGATCATCGTCAAGGCCAGCAACGTCAATGTCTTTTATGGTGACAAACAGGCGCTCAACAATATTTCCCTGCAAGTGCCGCAAAATAAAGTTACTTCCCTGATCGGCCCATCGGGCTGCGGCAAGACCACCTTCCTGAAATGTATCAACCGGATGAATGATCTGATCGATATTTGCCGGGTGGAAGGTGAGGTTGTTGTTGGGGGTCAGGATATTTATGATCCTGCTGTCGATGTTGTCGCCTTGCGCGCTCATATCGGCATGGTTTTTCAAAAGCCCAACCCGTTTCCAAAATCAATTTTTGAAAATGTTGCCTATGGCTTGCGTATCCACAATATTGCCACAGCCAAAGCCGACCTTTTTGACCGGGTGGAAAGTTCCCTGCGCAGTGCGGCACTCTGGGATGAGGTCAAGGATCGGCTGGATCAGCCCGGCACGAGCCTGTCAGGGGGGCAGCAACAACGCCTGTGCATTGCCCGGGCGATTGCCATTCAGCCAAAAATTATCCTGATGGATGAGCCCGCCTCAGCCCTTGATCCGATTGCCACAGCTAAAATTGAAGAGCTGATTGACGAACTGCGCCAAAACTACACCATCATCATTGTCACCCATTCCATGCAGCAAGCCGCGCGGGTTTCTCAATACACCGCTTTTTTTCACATGGGCGAGTTGGTAGAGCATGGTAAAACAAAAACAATATTTACCGCGCCAAATGATGAGCGCACCCAAAATTATATAACCGGCCGTATCGGTTAAAGGATTTACGCATGGAAAACCTGCACATTGTTCATGCCTTTGATCGCGATCTCGAAAAAATCAAGGGCTTGCTGCTGGAGATGGGCGGGCTGGTTGAAACCCAGCTCAATGATGCCATAACGGCATTGGTAAACCGTGATTTAAAGCTCGGCAAACAGGTCAAGAAAAGTGACCAGCCGATAAACCAGCTCGAACAGGACATCAATGAAAAAGCGGTGCGACTTCTGGCTCTTCGCCAACCAATGGCCGGGGATTTGCGCATCATCGTAGCGGTAATGAAAGCTGCGGCAAACCTTGAACGCATTGGGGATTACGCAAAAAACATTGCCAAGCGTACCGGTGTTGTGATCACCTGCCCGCCGGTTGGTTCAGTGGCAAACACTTTGAAAAGAATGAACAATCTGGTCACAGATATGATCAATGATGTTCTTGGCGCCTTTATCACGCGTGATATCGAAGCAGCAGATGATGTTCGTCTTCGCGATGAAGAAGTTGACCTTATGCACAACTCCCTGTTTCGTGAATTGCTGACCTACATGATGGAAGACCCGCGCAATATCAGCGCATCCATGCATTTATTGTTTATTGCCAAGAATATTGAGCGCTGCGGTGATCATACAGCGCAAATTGCCGAGCAGGTGCACTATATGGTGTCGGGCGCGCTGCCAGAAGAAAAGAGACCCAAAAGTGATAAAACCAGTACGATGACGTTCGAAGTGGATGAAGACAAATGAGTGCTGAAACTGCACCCCATATTCTGGTTATCGAAGATGAACCAGCCCAGATGGAATTAATCAGTTATAATCTTGAGGCCCAGGGATTTCAGGTCACGCAGGCCGGTGATGGTGAACAAGGGCTGATACATATGGAAGAAATCCTGCCCGATCTGGTTGTGCTCGACTGGATGTTACCCGGTGTTTCAGGCATTGAAGTCTGCCGCCAGATCAAAAGACAAAAACACTCCCGCAAGGTGGCGGTGATCATGTTGACCGCTCGCGGTGAGGAAGCTGATCGAATTCGCGGGCTTGATACCGGTGCCGATGATTATGTGGTCAAACCGTACTCAGTAGATGAATTGATCGCCCGTGTCCGCGCCCTGTTGCGCCGCATCCGCCCGGCAAGCGTCGGCGAGGATCTCATCGTTGGTGACCTCGCACTTGATAGTGCACAGCATAAAGTCACCCGAAATGGCACGCCGGTCAAACTGGGCCCGACCGAATTTCGCTTACTGACAACTTTCATGGAAAGCCCCAAGCGGGTCTGGAGCAGAGATCGCCTGCTTGACCGCGTCTGGGGCGTGGATTGCGATGTCGATTACCGAACCATCGATGTTCACATCGGTCGTCTTCGCAAGGCACTGAAACAATCAGGAATGCCTGATCCAATCAGAACTGTTCGCGGCACCGGTTATTCCCTGGACACGGAGTGATTTGATTTGAAATCAAACACAACTGAAACAAAAGCGTTTTCAAACACCAAATTGTGATCCGCGACGACCAAAACTGACACCCGGCACCTTTTGAGCATAGCGCACACCGCAAGCCAAAAGGCTCAAGTTACTCTTTGTTTTAAGGAAAAATGGTAGCGGAGGAGAGATTTGAACTCCCGACACGCGGATTATGATTGGCCAATATGGATCGCCATGGACTGTCGATCAGGCAAGAACGGAAGCAAAAA